>JAUQYT010000141.1 GCA_030587605.1 Candidatus Njordarchaeum guaymasense | reverse complement strand
ATCCGCTCCGACCTGGAAGACTGGGAGTGATCACCCTGTACTTCTGCTTCAAGACTGAAACCATTCCGCTCCATCCGTGTACAGTGCCCTGTTGCCCATGAATTAGAACTATAACAGCACCTTCACCGTACTCCTCATAGTGCGTCTTCAACCCATCAACGACCACGATAGGCATATCGCTCTAAGCACCTTCTTGTCCGCCCTTGCGCGCCAATTCCCTCAGAGTATGGGAAGTCTATCTATTTTCCCTCTAATGATAGAACTCCTCTTTATTATCATACCTATTATGATTCATGCACTCTGCCCTGTCTATTCCTTAGTAAGTCGCACAAAAACTGGTGGCAATACACTGAAAAGTCACATCGATCAAAGCCTCAAGTTCGTGGTTCTGTGCGATGGCGACTCCGCTTCAATATCACCGTTTCCAGGAACACCGCAACTCTAGAGAAAACAACCGTGGTCAACGGACCCATTTCAGCTAGAGCGATATACCTAACATAGACCTTGTTGGTAAAACCTGTGCGCACCATGTATGGAGCGAGCAGTTAAATGATATATACCTCCATCCTAACCGATCACGCAATAACCGAAGTGCGTAATGTCGACGATTATCTGGAAATTGCTATCTTAATAAATGGAATAACTTGATATGCAATAAAACCAAGACAGATCTAGCGGACATATTCATTCATTGCAGGGTTAGCTACTCGAATCGGTTATCATAACCAATACTTGTTTACTGGGAGAGGATGAGTTTGAAACGAACTTGTGGTTGCACAAAAGGGAATAACAACCAGTCTAGCGACTGCTGCTCGTCTGTCCCTTCCGAGAAAGTCCTGAGGAATGTGTCAAAACCACTTTCCGGCATCCCTCTTGGAGGGATCGGGACGGGCTCTGTTGAGTTGAGAGCCGACGGACGCTTCTATGAATGGCAGATCTTTAACAATCCTCCTTGGAGTGGAGGATCCCTTCTCATAGAATGGAAAGGCGAAGAGATCCTTGATCCTGATGACTTCTATTTCGCTATCCGAGTTAAGGCCCCAGATTCTGAACCGAAGGTAAGGATTCTTGCATCCAAAGAGAAGAGCGATGTTGACAAGCTCTACGTTGGATCCTACCTAAAGAATGTTGAAGGTATTGAGTATATTGGAGAGTTTCCATTCGTCAAGATCAACTACAAAACCGATCTCCCAGTTGAGGCTAGACTCGATGCATTCTCACCATTCATTCCACTTGATGTCAAGAACTCAGCGCTCCCTGCTGCCGTACTTACGTTCACAGTAAGAAACGTCTCTACACAACGGTTGGAGATATCCGTACTTGGAGGAATGGTGAATCCCATCGGGAGAGATGTGCGCAACAGCGAAGCTGTCAACAAGATCACTGCTAACAACGACTTCACCTCTATTGAAATGAGCGCAAAGAACATCCCAGAGGATCACTACCAGTATCTAGGATCGCTCGCACTAACATGTCTGCAGAAAGAGCAACAAAGACTTACGTACCGTGCAAATCAACCAGTGGTTCCCGAACTAACCGGATCAGGTGAAAGCGGAGAAGACTACTGGAAACTTTTCCGAGTCGAAGGTGAACTTGACAACAAAGATAGATCTCAGCCGCCGTTCCTAGCAAGAGTACTCCAAGGCTTCCCTGATCTAGCCAAAGATATGAGTAAATTTGCAAACGTATACGTCTCGTTTCCGAAAGAGTTCCAGAAATTCATAGAAGCATCATTAGTTTCCAACATGCCAGAGTTCGAGGAAGCAACCTCCTCGGATCTCACTCTTCAAAGTGATCCAAGGAAAAGATGGCTCTTCATCCTCGAATGGATAATGAAACACAATCCAATAATGAAGAAACAATATGAAGAGATCATCTCCAAGAGACCCGAAGTGGAAAGAGACCATAAAGAGAAACAGAAGGTCTTGGAGAAACTAGTACCTCCGCCTAGACCGATGATTAGCATACCAAAGTTAAAAGGACCACAAGGACTGCTCTGTTCAAAAATCTCGCTAGACCCAGAAAAGGAGTCCAAAGTAACCTTCATTTTAACATGGTTCTTCCCCAACCATGTAAGTTCCTACGGATCTGAAAAAATGGGACACATGTATGAAAACTGGTTCTCCAACGCTCCCGAAGTCAATGAATACATAATGAAAAACCTCGACCAACTCAGAGAGCGAAGCAAGGGTTTTCATGACGCGCTCTACGAATCCAACTTCGACTACTGGCTCATTGATGCGATAAACGCCCAGCTCACAACCTTTGTAAAGAGCTCCTTCTACGTGAAAGACGGAAGATTCGGGATATGGGAAGGCATAGGCTGTTGCGGTCTTCAAACCTTGGACGTAACGTACTACGGCTCACACCCAGTGCTGTTGTTCTTCCCCGAACTCCAGAAGTCCCAGATGAAATTGACAGCGCAGTTCCAGTTGACTCCTGAGTCGCGCCGATACCATGAATACTTCGTAGCTTTCCCAAAAAACAAGAAACTCTTTGAGCAACGCACGAAAACAGATCCTTCAATCCTAACCAATAAGGAAAAGAGGCTAGAGGTCTACAAGGAAATAATCACACAAACAGGGCAAGATGCCACGGGACGCATTCCACACATGTTTCCTGGAGCCCTGAACGCAGTGGACGCGTACCACATGATAGACCTCATGCCAAAGTTCGCCCTTCTCGTTCTAAGAGACTACCTCTGGACAGGAGACAAGAAGTACCTTGAGGAAATGTGGAAGCATGTCAAAGCAGCGATGAATCATAATCTATCAACAGACGAGCATGGTACCCTCCTACCATATCACTACGACCGCTCATTGACAGACACTTACATAGCCTCACAAACTTATGATGCCTGGGATTTCCTCGGGTACTCAGCCTACGTAAGCTCAATATGGCTCGCAGCCCTCAAGGCCACAAAGAAAATCGCCCAAGTGCTGGGCGACGAAACCTACGCGAAGAAAATGGATGAGGTATACACCAAGGCACGAACCAACATGGAGAAAATGCTATGGAACGGGGAATACTATAACCTGTGGCATGACCCGCCTTCCGGGAAAACAAACTACTACTGCATGGCGGATCAACTCAACGGACAATGGTACGCAAACTTCCTAAAGCTTGGCGACATCTTGGAGAAAGATCACATTAAGTCGGTGCTAAAAGCAATCTTCAAGTATAACTATCTCCCTGAAGCAGGACTTCTGAACGGCGCTCTACCAGAAAGATTCGAAGGTAAGGGTGTTGAGTTAGGCACAGGAATGGGAGTCGTCTCAGGTTGGCACCAAAGGGACAACCCATGGACAGGAACAGAGTACGCCGTTGCCTCACTACTCATACAAGAAGGGTTCGTAAAAGAAGGATTAACCATAGTAAAGAACGTATATGACAGATACCAACAAGCTGGACTTACATGGAATCACATTGAATGTGGTGGACACTACTATCGCGCGATGGACATCTGGGCAGTCTTAACTGACTTGGAGGGACTGGTCTATAATGCAGTTGAGCGAGAACTTGCCTTCGAGCCCAGAATGAATGAAGATGATTTCAAGTCTGTCTATGTGCTACCAACAGCATGGGGAGCAGTCACTCAAAGCCAGCAACCAGCAAGCCAATCAAACATGATCAAAGTAAACGAAGGAAACCTTGCGATCGGTAAACTGCTTATCAAGACTCCGCTCGGGAGACCTGACGTAAAGCTTCAGAAAGGTTCGACGAAGATCGTTGTGAAACAAGTCAAACATGAGAGAGGCTCTCTTGAGATAGAACTCAAAGAGACTGCAAACATCAAAGCAGGGGAAACGCTCCAAATAAAAATCAACTCGCTCTGAGAAAATAATCGAATATGTAAACAGAGTATCATAATATGCTGTTGCAGGAGGGAGGTTGAGCAGAGATTGGAATCCAATGTCAAGTTTAATGATTACTGCTACCAGATTGACATTAGACTATGGAGTCTCCCACGGCAGGGAGCAGCATATGTAGTTCAGAGCCAGAAGACCGCCCTAATAGACGCTGGAAGCGCGCACAACGTAAAAGACATTCAAAAAGCGCTCAGCATTCTAAGGATCGACATAGCCCAAATAGACTACATGATAATAACTCACGAACACTACGAGCATGGGGCAGGAGCTGCACCACTTCTTGAAAAGATGCCGAAGGCAAAGGTATTCGCATCTGAATTAACATCGAAAGTGCTCAAGCAACCGAAAGAAATTCACGAAAAAACATTAAGGTACTATGGAGAAGCCAAAGCCTTGGTCAGTCCATACCCGTCAGTCAAGGAAGTCAACATAGTAAAGGAGCACGACAAATTCGACTTAGGAAACGGGGTACGCCTCGAAGTAATCGACTTCAAGGGTCACACACCAGGTAGCATAGGACTCCTCGAAAATAAAACTAAGACCCTGTTTGCGGGCGACGCAGTTTGTGTCTACAATGAACAAACTAATTTTTACCTCCCACCATCCTATCCAGATCTATTTGACTATAAAGCCTACCAAGACTCGCTGAAGAAGATGTCAACCATTAACTTCGATTACCTCTGCATGGGACACTTCGGAACACTGAAACAACCAAAAGCAAACCAAGTTATCAAGAAGGCAAGCGAAATAGCCCAAGGCTGGAAGGAAATAATCACGAAGACATATCGAGAAACAAAGGACGAGAACAAAGTACTAGAGGCGTTACAGGCCGAATACGGGAATGCAATACAGAAAAACTTAGTGGATCAGTTTATCAAAGGATACTTGATATCACTGAAACTCACATGACTTCGAACGAGCTCTAAAGCGGGGAGGAGAAGGTGAGTAGGACAATTTACCTTTTCGGTGAAGTACGGACTGGGACATCGACGGATGAGACAAGCAATAATAATCTAGAAGAAATCGAAGCCACAATGGCGGGCAAAATCTTCCGGAAGATCAGTAAGCTACGTAGCATAGTCGACGAAAAACATGTAAAGAGGATCTTTGTTGAAGCAGGAGGCACCTCAGAGAAACTCATCACATTCATTTTCCGCGACATCGGTGTCGACGTACTTCATGCGGATCCTATGGTTCAAAGGATCATCAATGTGGCTTATCGGGAAATAGCCGATTCTATTGCAATGAAAGAGGGTCTCCTATCTGACTTCGCGAGTATTCCAGAAGAACCAATCAACCCGAAAGGATCTCATGAGGAGCAGACTCAACGAGAACGATACGCTCATGTGCTACAAGAGAGGATGAAGGCATTGACGCCAGCAGATGAGTCATTTCACAAGCTTGATGAGGCGACTGCGGATCTTGAGGCCGGTTGGGTTGACCAGATTCACAAAAGGTTCATTGATCCTTCACTACTGTTCTGCGGCAAGGGACACATATACCCAAGCAAGGAAGACGTTTTGGCCTTCGGAAAGTCAGGAAGAATACCGGATCTACTACAGGAAAAAGGGTACAACGTTGAAATAGTATTCCTCGAGTCAGAAGTCTACTAATGGTCTTTTGTCGGTCACACAAAGAAGCTGGTAACTCACACAGTAAAGCATAAGTATGAATGTTACGAGACATAAATGTTGTAGCCCCGTGGTCTAGCGGCCAATGATGGCGGGCTCTGGTGGAGAGAGGTCGAACGTCGATGGTGAATCTTCTCTCAAGAGACACCCGTTGACGGGAGTTCGAATCTCCCAAGGAAATCCTCTGGAAGCGAGATTCTCCCCGGGGCTACCATTCATAAAACTTCATCTTGAGGAAGATTTTTCGCCTATAGTTGATCTATGAGGTGAGATCATTGAGTAGACGTGATGAGGAACCTGAGCTTCCCCATGGGCATTTGCTGCAAATCTCGTGTTTTGTTTTGTTCTTGGCTGTTTGGTTTTTAGATTCATTCATCTTTGGCTACTCGGCGTTCTTGGCTGGGTACGTCCCCTACGTGGTACGGTTGGCGCTTGCCATTTGTGCTTTTGTCATTGCGCTTGCCATAATCGAACTGGCTCATGGTCACTTGCACAGTATGAAGTCGGGTAAACTGATGACCACGGGGATATATGCGCATGTCAGGCATCCGCTCTATTTGGGAACGCTGTTGCTTTATCTTCCGTTCACCTTCTGGACCTTTTCACTGTTTAGTCTTGTGCCATGGCTAATCGCGGTAATTGCCTACAATAAAATGGCCAACTACGAAGAGCAAGTACTCATAGTGGAATTCGGCAAGAAGTACGTTGAGTATAAGAAGAAAGTTCGAAAATGGATATAGAGCAATACCGTGCAGTTAGGAGACGCCATGAGACACTATGATTGATGCAGGAATTCCATTCGAGAAAATATAAATACAAGGCAACCAGAAATAACCTCACATGGATTTGGTTTTCTTTCTTGGAGTGGTGCTCGGACTTTCAGAAGGAATCGTTAACAATATGGGACTGGTTTTCCAAAAGCTAGCAATCAATAGGCTACCTGAAGGGAAAAAAGTAACAAGAGGTCTACTGAAAAACAAGATGTGGCTCTTCGGGTTTATAATGAATGGTTACTTGTCAATGCCTTTCGCGATTCTAGCATTGGCCCTAATCGGTCCAGCGTTGCTTCCCGGGCTTGACGCATTTGGACTGATTTTCTTGGCTATTGGATCGTTGAAGATATTAAAGGAAAGTCTCAAGGCATCAGAAATGATTGGAATAATCATGATGGTCGGGGCAATACTCTTACTCATATACAGCGGCTTGTCAATCAGTATAGAAAGCTATGAGTATGCATTTGGATCAGATCTTGTTAATAGAGTAATACTCTTCACAGTGATAGTTGCCCTTGGTTCGCTTTGCTTCTTTCTTTCGCGGAGAAGAACTAGTAAGGGCAAAAAGGCTATTTTGTATGCACTCGATTCAGGTTTCATGTCAGTGATAAACAGTTTCTGGTTCGCAGTACTTTTGGCAATCGTAGCACACATCATGTCTGGAACCGTCCCATTTGGCGAACTATACGTACTTGCCGGCTCAATACCGCTCTTGATATCAACTAACTTCATCGGCATATATTGGCTGCAAAAGTCATTCGAATTTGGACCAGCAAGCATCATGAGACCCATTGAACAGGCTCCCACCCAGATAGCACCTATCTTCTACTTCTTCTCGGTCTACATGCTGGCACCTGTGGAGGCCTACTCATTGCCATTGGCTCTCACCGGCATTTCATTGGTTATTGTGAGCATGTTCTTGCTGTCGAAAAGACAAGCTAGCCTAAGAGACATAAAGTAAGGGCGCCTAGAAGAGTACGCGACGACGTACACTGTGCCATCAAAGTTGAATGGACGAATTGGCTGGATGACAGTCTCCACCTGTTCCATTTCCAGTCAGTCCTTTCCTTACTTTGGTGCTACTAGATAAGGAGCGTAGGTTTTAAGTGTAGCATACTCAAAGAGGGATTTTGGGATCTAGAATGAAAACTATTGTGTTAGGTTGTGGCAATATAGGTTCCGCAACAGCTATGGATCTTGCTGAAAGCCTACCATCGTCAGAAATTGTTGTTGCCGATAAGAACAAGACTCGCGCCGAAGAAGTTGTTTCGAGGATTAATCGAGGCAATGTTTCTTGGACTCAAGTGGATGTGACAAATCATAGTGGACTCGTAGGTACTCTGAGGAAGTTCGATCTGACCGTTAGCACACTACCAGGTTCCTTGGGTTTCAAAGCGTGCAAGGCTGCTATTGACTCCGAAGTGGATATCGTAGATGTTTCCTACATGCCCGAGGACGTCATGGTACTTCAAAAAGATGCTTTGAAAGCAGGCCTACGTATTGTTCCAGACACCGGAATGGCCCCTGGACTAAGCAATATACTTGTGGGTCGCGGAGTCAGCAAACTAGACAGCGCCGAGACCGTTCATATCTTGAACGGGGGTCTACCAGAAAAACAGGTGCCACCGCTAAGTTACATCATAACGTGGAGTGTGGAAGATCTCTTAGACATGTACTCTCGGGAGGTTACAGTAGTAAAAGGAGGGAAAATCTCAAAAGTCGATGCAATGAGTGGACTTGAAGAGATAACGTTTCCCGGGGTAGGCAAACTCGAGGGTTTCTACACAGACGGGCTGAGAACGCTACTCTACACATTGAAACGTCCAAAAGAAATGTGGGAGAAATCACTCCGGTACCCAGGACACACCCAAAAAATAGAATTGCTAAAAGCTCTTGGTTTCTTCAAAGAAGAACCAGTGAAAATCCGAGAATACAATGTTGTCCCCAGAGAATTAACTGCCAGGTTGCTTGAGAAGGAATTGAAGAGACCTGAAGTTCCAGACATTGTTGTTATGCTAGTCAAGGTTACAGGAATGGAAAATGGAAGAAAGGTCATGTATACATATCAGATGCTGGACCGGTACGACAAACAAAAAAAGGTTACTGCGATGGGGAGAACAACAGGATACACAACTTCAATTGTGGCTCAATTCGTAGCCGACGGAACCATACAGGAAAAAGGCATATTTCCCCCAGAAAAGATTGGAATGAGTGAAGAGCTCTACCAGAAGTACGACAACGCGATGAGGAAACGGGGAATGATCATTCAGGAAGGCAGGCAAAACGTGCCTTGACATTGTCTGAGAGTTTGAATCCGACTTGCCCGGTCTAGCCTTTCATGGGTCCTCCTATCGCGAAGACTCCTTTTATGCAATCATCTTTGAGTTCTTCTCCAAATCGCATTCGTATAGATTTCGAATACTGCGTGAAACCTAGATGACTCAGAATTTCGATAGCTGATTCATTCGTCGCAGGAACCCCGACAAAAACTGACGTTTCGTCGCCGATCCTCTTCATGCAAGCTATCAACAAATCAGTTGCGATCTGAAGATTTTCAGGATTGCAGATCCACGGGCCGAGCTTGTACCCAGTCTCAGCTTTTCGGCACATTACGTACCCAAGTATTTCCTGTTTTGAACACGAAACTAGACATAGCTCTGGATACGCTTGGTATAGCTTGCTTAGGACTTTTGCTCTGTCTGCTCCAAAGTATTGTGTATCGAATTCTGCAATGTCATAGATCATGTCTTCTTTCATATTCACAATGAGTGTGCTACTTCCTGTGAGTTTCTTATTGTAGACCCCTTTGAATCTCAGTGAGTGGTACTCATCTACAAATCCGAGGGCTCGGTACAAGTCAGAGAATTCGGGAACGGCCTCGAGTTTTATGGTTCTTACCCCAAGGTCAAGAAGGTATTGTTTCGCTTTTTCCATCAAGAGTCTACCAATCCCAATCCTTCTGTATTCCGCCTTGACAATAAGGAGTCCAATCCATCCGAGTCTTCCATAGTTGACTGTGAAGACGTGACCCGCAGGTTTTCCTTCAACCACAGCGAGGAAACAACCTTTCGGTTCGTAGTCTAGCATCCGTCTTAGGTCTTCTTCTCTGTCGTTCCACTGCTCTGTCTTGTTCATCTTATAGGCAAACGAGATGTCCTTCTTTCGAAGTGGATGGATCTTAGCGTCTTGCATGGAATTCGCCGTTCTTATGCTATTCGTACGCCGTTGGGAACCCTATGGCTTACTGTAAGCAATGCGGGTGGTCTAATGCCATCTCTGTATCCCGCGTCAAGAATCATTCCTTGAGAGACAATGCCCATAATTTTGCGCGGTTCCAAGTTGCATAAGACAACCACCTGCTTCCCGACCACCTCTCCAGGAGAGTAGTCTGGACGCATTCCACTCAAAACCACTCTGTGGTGAGTGCCCAGATCAATTTCGAGTTTCATCAATTTCTCTGAGCCTGGAACAGCGCTCGCCGAGACGACTTCCCCAATCCTCAGATCGAGCTTCTCGAAATCATCCAACGAGATCTGTCCAGCCTTAGTACTCTTTCGACTTTGCCCATTAGGCTCTTCAGAGAATGACACGGCATCACCAGCTATTTTATGAATATATTAACTGTATGTGAAGGAGGTACTCATTCGCCCAACCTTATCTCTTTCTAGGGCAGTGACTGTATGAACTCAAGTGTTGCTACTACTCGATGGGAGATGTGCTCCTATGACGTCCGCTTAATCTTGGTTTTCGATGCGCGGTGAGCTCCCAATAGGGCTACTATAGCTGCTCCTTGCGTTGACACTACAAATAGCAGTGTCAAGCAGAATGGAACGCCAAAGTCCATGAAATAGCCATAGATTCCACCGCTGATCAGGAAACCGACACCGTAAGCTGTGTTGAAGATCCCATATGCAGTGCCTCTCGAATAAATCGGAGACAACTTTGAAACTGCCGCGCGGTAAATTGACTCCTGCATTCCAAGTACGACTCCAAAGAATATCGAGGCAACCACCAGAGTCAGTAATCCAGTTCCAAACATTGCGAACAGGGGCGGAAACAGTGACAGAGTAAAGGCCAACGCCAAAACCCTAATTCCAAATTTGTCGTATGCAATCCCCGCGGCTAGTGCGATCGCCGCATCCACTCCCTGCACAAGCAAGTAGATCAATGGAACCATCCAGCCCTGATGTTCCGGTTGAAGAATAGCTGAGGCTTTGAACAGTATAAGCGCAACCGGAATCAGCCCAACTGTGTTTAGCAGAACAGCGAAGGTGTAAACGTAGAAGGGCTTTCCGAGGCCCTTACCTTTCTCTCCTGTTGTTTTCGGTTTGACAATAGTTCTTGAACCTATTTTCCTGTACGTGTAGACTAAGGCTACTAGAAGCATCAAGAATGGCAAGGCGAGTAAAGTGAAAGTCA
The DNA here is from genome assembly GCA_030587605.1 of Candidatus Njordarchaeum guaymasense. Taxonomy (GTDB): domain Archaea; phylum Asgardarchaeota; class Njordarchaeia; order Njordarchaeales; family Njordarchaeaceae; genus Njordarchaeum; species Njordarchaeum guaymasense. The sequence continues at coordinate 1,133 of JAUQYT010000141.1, read as the reverse complement.
GCTGATAATTGTTGAAGGTGTAGAGCATTATGAGGGCAACAAGAAGCGGTCCAAGAAGTGCCCCAATTTGATCCAAAAACTCGTGGATCCCAAACGCTTTGCCTGCCCCAATATCTTTGCTTACAATGGATAAGACCGTGTCTCTTGAAGGCGCCCTGAAGGCTTTTCCAATTCTCTCAATCAAAACCAGAATTACCGCAATCTCCCAGGTGGCTATCACTCCCAGAAGCGGGATGGAGACAATTAGCCCGTAACCCACAAATATGAAGAGCCAATAGGCGCGCGTAGCATCGGCTGCAGTGCCAGTAAACAGTCTTAGAGCATAACCTAAAAATTCCCCTAGTCCGCCAACGATCCCCACAATGAGAGCAGAAACACCTAGGAAGTTGAGATAGTCGGGAACCAGCCCGCGGGCGCCTTCATAGATGACGTCTCCGAATAAACTTAAAACGCCAAGAAGAACTATCGCTGCATAGACGCTTCTCTTGTCGATGGGATTGTGCTTCACAATTGGGCCTCCATCAGATACTCATTGTCCAAATGCTCTCTCAATGAGCGTTGACAACAAGTCTCTCACCAACAAATTTGACTCTATATGATAGCATCATGAACAATTTAAGCACTGTCATTTTAATCGCTTCCATGAGTCCAAATAGTGTCTGTCTATCAAGCAGTAACTTGACATGGCACGACAGACTACTGTTCTATCCATCTTTATATGCCGCAGTTTTTCTGGTGCTTGCGTTAACCTAGGATAGCCTTCGGTGTGAGATCACCCACAATGTTCTATAGAGTCAACAAGTCAACTTCTGGAAGATCGGGACAATCATACTGAACTTCCGAAAAAACAAGAAAGAATGACTGGAGGACTAACACTTCGTTCCGAGTTGGTCCTGCAGCCACGTTCTACAAGAACCTTTATTGATGCTTACTTGCTTCTTGTAGCAGAGCTGATTCCCGCGACATCCAACGAAAACACGGCAACCCCAAGTAGTATAACTAAGGTGTTGATCGACACAGTACCTGCAGTCGGAGGCAATGAATTAACTATGTTCAGTGCAAAAACGACAGCCGAGAGTCCGAGACCCGCTGCATATAGAGCAAGTATTATCAAATCCTTCGTTTTCAACTTG
>JAUQYT010000122.1 GCA_030587605.1 Candidatus Njordarchaeum guaymasense | reverse complement strand
GTCCAGGGAGCATTCTGCGGGTCTCCTCTGCCTCCAAGCACTCTGTCGGCCTCTAATGGATGCCCTATTGTTTCGTGAACCCAAAGAGCTGTAAAATGAGGATCCATAACAACTGTTTGCTTGCCCCTAGTCTCATGGAGTGTCCTTGACTTCGTGAGCTGACATGCCTTCTTAGCTATCCTCTCAGTTAAAATAGGAAGTTCGTGGTTCAGGAATGTCCTATAGTCTCCTAAGCCTCCGAAATCATACGGGTAGTATTCAGTTACCCCTGAACTTGTGGCCACAACGTATATTGTGCCGAGGAAGCCGCCATATGCTTGGGTGATAAGTGATCCCTCACTGTTAGCAAAGGTTTCAATGAATCTGCCAACTGTGAATGATAGAGAGGACGCTTGTATTTCATCCCCTAGTGAACTGACTTGGCGATCGAAGTCTTTGGCGGGTTCTAGAATGTCTTCAACTGTGAATTCTTCTTTTGGATTGAGATCACCATTCGCACCTACTACTCTTGTACGAATCGCTTTTACCGGAGCCATCTTTACTGGCGAGACTGTTCCCTGCGAGCTTATGCTGGCAAGTTTTACTGCCCGATCTACGGTTTCCCGCACTTTAGGCTTTGATAAGTAGTTATCCGTTGAGCAGAATCCCCATGCTCCGTCTACGATGACTCGTACGCCGATCCCAGTTAGTGAGACAGTAGCCCCTTCCTCTACTGCTCCTCCACTTGTCGCGAATCCAGTGCCCTCTTCTAGTTGGATGCGAACATCCGCATATTTGACTTTTCTCCCTAGCGCATAATCTATAGCTTCAGGCGCTACATTCTCAAACGAATCAATTTCTATGCGTTCTCCCCTCCTCATTCACGGAGTCCTGATAGTAAGGTCTCTGTATACTGTTTCCCTTCCGCGGGTCCAACGTTCAGAAACAATTACGGGCTAAGTCACTGGGAGGTTAGAACTTCACGACCATCTTTCGTTACCAAGACGGTTTCTTCAGACTGGGCAACCACGCTCTCCTTCTTATCAGAAAGGACGTGGTACTCGAAGAGTAAACCGGATGTTGTGAGTTCCTTTAGGGCAAGTTTCAGTGAAAGCGCTGATGCTTGCTTGGCAATCCATCTTACTGCGAATGGAAGAGTCTTGTACTTGTCTTGCACTATTGATAGGATCTGTCTTGAGCCTCTAAACCGTATGGGAGACCTCACTGGTATTAGTCTATAAATATAGCAGTACGGAGTATCATGAACGCTTCCAGAACCGGTTGAAGCAAAGGTCTCAACAGCGTATATTTCGCCCTCCTCAAGTTTCTGGCTTCCAACGGAGCCAACGCACGGGATCGTCTTCGGGCCGTGTAGCTCATACTGGTCGAGAAGATGCCCTGATAGTTCTTTTATGGGTCTATAGCCCATCTCCCTTATCGCGACTTCGACCAATGCTCCGATTCTTCTCGTGTCTGCCCCAGCCTTAATGTTCTCTATCGCCACTTTGAGCCCGCGTTCAGCTGCTTCAATGAGTTTTTGGTAAGTTGGATCGAAACTTACTGTGAAAGCAGTATCCGCTATGTAGCCATCTACGTGAACGCCGAAGTCCACCTTGACAACATCTTTTTCCTGAATAGTGGTTTTGTCATCCGGCGGAGAAGAGTAGTGGGCTGCAATATTGTTTATTGATACGTTGCACGGAAAGGCGCAGGTACCACCCTTCCCTGCTATTAGGGATTCAGTCTTATCGCATAGTTCGATCAATGGAATTCCTACCTTCACTAATGGTTTGATCGATTCACGGACCTCTTTAGCTATGGCTGCGGCTTTCCTATACTTTCCGAGTATCTCGTCCTTCTCCTTCTGCTTATCAGGGTAGCCCTTATCACTCTTCGCTTTGCCCGTTTCCAAGAACCTAGAATTAACACTGCTCAAAGCTTTGCTGAACCTCCATCAATGATCATACGGCTGATGTCATCACCAAGTCAATTCTCCTACTGGAGTTGAATCGATAATCACATTTATAAATTAGGTTTGAGATCAATTATGTGATAACAAGCTTCAAACAGCCGTAATATTAAAGGTTTATCTCTTTCAGCCCCACAAGCCATAGGCAGCGAGGTAGTACAACGCACGCATGAGAGAGACCGCCCGAAACTTGAGGGGCATGAATCCTTCGAGCAATTACATCTAATTTGATTCCAAGGCAGATTACCGTTTGAGGTTGATGGGCATTTGCCGGCCGTTTCCATTGACACAATTCAAAAGCTGTTGAAATCGATGGAAGCCAGCACGCCTGGCATCGAAGCCAGCGCTTTAGTTAGTATTCAGGGGCTTCCCATAGTCACGGCTATGCCACAGGGAGTGGATGACGGCGTCATAGCAGCAATGTCTGCAGCTATACTCGGTGTCAGTGAAAGAGCTGCGAGGGAGCTGACTCGAGGAAGGCTCGAACAGATTCTCATACAAGGTGACACCGGTTACATAATCTTGAGACGCGCGGGAGAAGAAGCGATCCTTGCGGTAATGGCAAAAAGTGACTCCAACCTAGGAATGATTTTCCTAGTCACTAAAGGGGTTGCCCAGAGGGTTGCTCCCCTTCTGGCAGAAAGAAGGGTTGGCTAGTTTATGGGTGTCTCATTCTCTCGAATCATCATGAAACTGATGTGCAAAGATCCCAGGAGCAAGCTTTTACTTAGGAACACACCTGCGGAGGAATGAGCCGACAATATTCCTGATCTTGTTCTGGGTTTCATCAACAGACCCGCTTGTGTCCACAATTGGATAGTCCCCAGCTTTCGCTCTGTCAAGGAAGACTCTGCGCACATTTCTAAGAAAAACAACTTCCTCAAACTTGTCCAGTAACTGGGTCTTTCGAGCTAGACTCCTTTCTGGACTTATGTCTAAGATTATGTTCAGGGATGGCTTCATAGCATATCTATTGATCGAGAGCAACCAGTCAAGAGGCAAGCCTTGCGCAGATTGGTAAGCTATCGAGGATTCGAGATATCTGTCTGATACGACCACTACGCCACTTTCTAATGCGGGTTTAAGAACTTTCTCAGTGTGCTCAATCCTGTCAGCAGCAAACAGAAGAGCGTCCGTTGCACTAGGGGTTGAACCCTTCGGCGCTCTCAGATACCTTCTTATCAGTCGGCCGACAGGTTTGCCTGTAGGCTCCTTGGTCAACATCACTTCTAGTCCGAATGTCTCATGTATCCATTTTGCTAGGAGCCTAGAGTGAGTCGAGTTACCTGCCCCATCAACTCCATCCAACGCGATAAATACGCTGGTTCTAGTCATTTGCTGTCAAACTCCTCTAGTAGCTAGCATCGTAATGTCCAGGGACAAGTTACACAACTATGATAGATCGAAAGTGAGAAAAGCATTACTACGTTAATCTCACATAGTGCAGAATGAGCGAAGTGAGAATAGACATGGGAACAGGGGGCTATTACTCAACTGATTTCAAGGTCATAACCGTCGATAAAGAAGGCGCAATTCACAAGCCATCGGAACTAAAGAAGCCAATCTGCATACAGGGTATGCCTGGTGTCGCAATGTGCGGAAAGGCTGCAACCGATCACATGGTAGAAGCACTCAAGGCCGAGAAAATGCATGAATTCTACTTCTACGACCTATCGCCCCATGTGAAGGTCGATGACAACGGTTACATGAGCGCCCTCAAGATCCACTCATACCTCTCGAAGGGAAAGCAGCGAGATCTAGTATTCATTACAGGCGACGGTCAACCAGCGAATGGGGATGGAATAAACGCGTTTTCACATTTTATCGCGGAGAGACTAAAGGACTTAGGTGTAAGATTGGTGATTTCGCTTGCGGCCTCACCAATCCCCACGATAAGCTTAAACCCGAAAGTGTATGTCGCTGCAACATCCAAGTCTTTGATAAACTTCTTCGTAAAACACGGCGCACACATGTTGACCGAAGGAACAATAGTTGGAATGAATGGCATCATCCCGTGCTTGGCAGAGAGGCTCTACGGAATCCCTGGTTGCATATTGCTGGCTGAGGCATGCCAAGCGCTTCCCACGGACCCAAGTGCTTCGAAAGCATTCATTGATATCCTTAACTCATGCTTCAACCTAAAGGTAGACGCCACCAAGTTATCGTCGGCAATTGAGAAACTACTTGAAGTCTACGGCGTCAAAGGCCAGAAGAAAAGTGGTTCAGAAACTGAATACATAAGCTAAAACCCATGCAAAGTTGGGCAGCACCGCGCGTTACACATCAGCGCGGTTTTCCTTTTCTTGCTTCCTGCTTCACTTGCGTTATCGTTGTCTTTAGCAGTTTCCCACCATCAGTCAGCACGGTCTTCTCTATGATGTTGCCTTGAACTATGATCTTCGCACCTGCTCTCACTATATCGACCGCCTGCTCTGGCGTAACTATACCCCCACCAACCACAACGGGTATCTTGACCGTGCTCGACACCAACTTAACCATCTCTGGCGGAACTGACATGCTGGCCCCGCTGCCAGCCTCAAAGTATACGAGTTTATAGCCAATTGTTTCAGCCACTAAGGCATAAGCTGCAGCTATTTTATGCTTGTCTCGAGGTATGAGATGGGCTTCCCCAACCCATCCGGCAGAGCCCCCAGGCTCAACCACGAGGTAAGCCATCGAAATTGTTTCAAGCCCAAGCATCTTAGTGGCTGGTGCCGAGAGCATTTGTGCCCCTATTATCCAGTAAGGGTTGACTGAGTTGAGCATACTCATGAAAAAAACAGCGTCAGCGTACTTGGTTAATCCATTCACATTCCCGGGAAACAGTATCACCGGTATGCTTGTCTTGGACTTGATCTGCTCTACGGTCTCATCAAGTATCCCAAATGCAGTGGATCCCCCAACCATTATCCCATCTGTCCCAGCATCCGAGGCTGCCTTAGCTATCTTTCCAGCTCTCTCAGGGGTCAGCATAAATGGGTCAGGGTCTATTAGTGATAGGTGCATCACGTGATCTCTACTTAGAGTGTCTTCGATTTGTTTCCAGACACGTCCACCACTCATTTGGATAACCAGCCAAATTCTCTTCCTGTGTCTATAGCTACCTGCACGATTGCCTTCGAGTTCAAAATGTTCTTAATAACTTCTTTATATATAATCTTTCAGTGCGTTGTGATCGTGTTTTCGGTCCTCTTTCCTACAAGAGTGTAGAAGAAGAATGCACGTAATGGGTTCCCGATATTGCCGCAGCAAGTCATCGGAAAAGGAAGTTCTAGGAATAGGTTACTCCGAAGTTCCGAAGACTTTCGGGCACTGAATTGCCTTGCAGGAACCGTAGCTGATCATGCAGGATGCTCCACGTTTATCTGGGCATGTTGCTACAATAATCCTGTACTTACTCAAAACTTCCTCACGTGAAAGCAATGAGAGATTCTTTTTCCTACTGCTGAAGGCACCGCCACCTCTCCTTGGCATGAAACGTCTAACCTCCAATTCATATTCTCGATTTGTGTAAACGTGTTAAATGAAATAATGCGGTCTCCTTTTAAAACTTCTTAGGATAGTCACGGTGAGGAACGAGCTTCGAGAAGTGTAATGAGACTTAATTCTTATTTTCTGTAGTAAGGTTCCCTTAGTGCAACCGCTTTGCGTATCAGTTCGACCAACTTTTCGTCAGCGACTCCCCGCCTCATCAGAGTAAGGACATCCACCAAGTTGTCGTCCAGCATTAAGCATGGTTTCAGTTTGCCATCACTTGTTAAACGTATGCGATGACAGTTCGAGCAGAACTCAGTGTTGTGCATCGGTCTAACAATTTCCACTTCCGAGCCGCTAGGGAGAATGTACTTCCTTCTCCTATGCATGGCACTATTTACCATTTTGACGCAGGTTTTCCTAAGTTGATCTTCGATTGGTTGTAGGTCACAGTGATACTTTTGGTGGAACTCACTGTTGTCGTCTTTTGAAACCAATTCGATTAACTGCAGAATAACGCCTGCCTCTGATGAGAAATCAATAAGATCCGGCAACTCCAAGTCATTCACAGACTTGAGAACAACTACATTTACCTTAACAGGAGTCAAACCAGCTGAGACTGCTACTTTGATACCCTGAAGAACGGAATCAAGCGAATCGTGTCCCGTTATCCAGAAGTACACATCGGGCTTCAGGGAATCCATTGTCACGTTGACCCTATTGAGACCAGCTTTCTTCAGATCAGTGGCAAGGCTCGCAAGAAGAGTGCCATTCGTCGTCATGGATATTTCATCTATGGACGGAATGGATGCAAGCCGTTTTACAATCTCGGTGAGGTCACCACGAAGTGTGGGTTCTCCTCCCGTTAGTTTTACTCGACTAATCCCAAGCGAGGCGGCGACTCTCATGAGCCTTTCCAACTCAGTAGGAGACATTTCGCGCCGTACTCCACCTATATGCCCCTCTCTGTGACAATACAAGCAATTCAGGTTGCAACGCTGAGTCAGAGAGATTCTTACGTTCGTGATTGAACGCATGAAAGGGTCATGAAGCATCATTTTCTCGCCCTATGCTCCAGATGAAGGTGATCATAAGGTGCACTTTGGTTTATAAAAAACATAGTATGTTATCACTCTTAAGCTCGCGTTAATCTTGCATAGTTTGGCCAGCGATAATTAGTACGGGAGTTCCAAGAACCTCAAGAGAGAATCTTTTCCATGTCTCATGCCCATGGCCTGCGAGATGTGTGGGGACCGTTCACCAGAGAGTACGTCAATAAGACAAGCATGAGAATAATTGTAGTAAAGATCGGTCCTCGCAGATGATCTGGACTTACTCAAAAATAAGTGGATACTAACATTTTATATAATGGAACGGATCCCAGCTTCACCTCGATCACAGTGATGCCGCTGAGAACCTGGCGGTGACGGTAACTCATGAAAGAGACAATGGTGAAGTCAAAATCACTGGCGTTGGTAGGAATAATGGGGGCGTTAGGGAACGTACTAGCTCTCATTTCTATAGTGCTGGTTCCAATAGCGAGTCAAGTCGCATGGGACTTGTCGAACCTGGCTGTTGTTGTAGTGGGGTTCTACGGTGGATGGCGACTGGGTTTACTCACAGGATTCATCGCCGGATTCGTCCCAGGCATATACTTTGGGCCTATGGGATCACTTGGAATCCTTGGACTCTTTGGCTTGATGATAGGAAAGGCGCTAACCGGTTTAACAGTGGGACTACTTGCAGAACTCATCGGGATAAGCCGAAGAAAGAGAATATCGCTATTGGCTATACCGACAGTGCTGGTCGGATACGTCCCCGAGTTCTTGTTCACAGTGTTCTTCTTCCTTGTTCTCGTTCCATTCTTCATTGCTGGCGCTGAAATATGGGCTCCCGTTGTTTTGCTTACAATCGCAGTGAAAGCTTGGGCAGAAATGACGCTGGTTAGCTTCTTCATGAGTGCCTTGGCAGGGAATACTGGATTTAACAAGTTCATCGATAACTACCTGAGTCATTGAGACCTTCTCAGTTGATGACCATAACAAGATAAGAAGTTGGGCAGCCACCTAGAACCGTTTCCTAAGAGCCAAAACTCTACTTATACAGTCCATCACACAAGATCTTCGTCTTCTTCGACACTTTCCTCATCTTTTTCCTGTTCCCCTTCTTCGGGCTTGCCCGCAACGCTATTCTTCTTCTCACTTGCCGTCGTTAGTGTCTGAATTATCTCGGTTAGCAGTGAGATAAACAGAGGGGTGATTCTCCATTCGCTGATGTCTAGTCCCTCTCTTCTCTCCAAAACATCTTCGCCAGCCACAACTTGGAATTGAGACAAGATCTTGCCTATTCTCACAAGCCCGACGAACTGCCCATATTTCTTCACCCGCCGCCATAGGTCCAGTGTCGAATGCCATCGTCCATCTGTGAGAGCCTTAAACAATTCAAGCCTCACTGTATCCTTTCCAACATAGTCACTGATTAGCCTCCCCTTAGCTGAGTCCTTGCCTATAATTTCGGATGCCATTTTTGTTTTCCCTCACTCCAAAGCAGGGAGGATAGGTATGTAGCTAATCCAAGTCGGTCTTTCTCTTGGTTCGCTGTTTTGAGAAGGTCGATAGGGATTTTCCTTACTTGATCTGCTTGTATTCTTCATCTTTCGTTATTGCAATGATCTGCAACGGACCGCCTGAAGCGATATCCCTTGCCCTCGACGCGGTAATGGCTGTCGTTATGAGTTTAACCCCTTCATCTAGGTTCATCCCTTCCTTATATCCGCTTTCTAAGACGCCGAAGGCTACTACTGAGCCTGACCCTGTTGCGGTATACTGTTCCTCTGGGATAAGTGAACCAAGGGGATCAAGTGTGTATAGATGAGGACCTGCATCGTCCACTCCACCTAAGATTAGTTGGGAAATGTATGGCGCGAGCCGATTCTGGAATAGCGCAATGGAAGTGAGCTGGGCAACGGATTTTACCGTAACCTCTCGCCCCAATTCTATTCTCCTAATGTTCGTAAGAGCACGTATCGTCTTGACCATTTGCTGGCAGTCTGCTACTCCCCCGGAGATTGTCATCCCTATTTTCTCGGTTATCTTGTATATTTTCGGGGCCTCCTTGCTTGCGATGAAGTATCCCTCGGTAGCACGGCTTTCAGAACCCAGTAACACACCATTATCAAAAACTATTCCTATGGTAGTCGTCATTACTTGGCATGCACTCTCCTTCTCATGAATTTCTATCATCAACTTTTCAGCGGAGAAGGGCGGAAACAGTCATGTTACTCTTGGAATATGTTACCTTATGATAGGAAGTTTATATAAAAAATTCGATCTCTCACTCGAAACATAGTCGTCTAGCAACCTTTTTATGCCGACTTGAGCGCAGAATGATGATACCAAGTCTTCACCGTATATCTTGGAAGTCTTCCGAAAAATTGATGACTCTGTAAGGGATAGTTGTTATTCAGAGGGTTTTAGGGGAGAGTTGGTTTGCTCTACTCGAAGATCGTTGAGGTATATGATGAAATTGAGGCTACAACCAAGCGACTCGAGATAACTGATCACTTGGTCGGATTGCTAGAACAGACTCCAAAAGACTTGGTTGATAGGGTAGCTTACCTGACTTTGGGGAGATTGTACCCGCTGTTTGTCCCAATAGAGATTGGGATAGCCGAGAAAATGGCGATCAGGGCGATTGTCAATGCTTTCGGTGAATCTGCTAGCCATGTTGAAGAGAGTTTGAAGGAGACTGGCGACCTTGGATTAACTGTGGAGATTCTGGCAAAGAAGAAAATGCAGGGGTCACTACAGAAACCGCGGGAATTGACCGTGAGCCAGGTTTATGAGACGCTGGATAAGATAGCAAAGACCACTGGTGCCAAGTCTCAGGACGTAAGAATTAAGCTTCTATCGGGTCTACTCGCAGGCGCCAATCCCGGGGAGGCTAAGTACATCATTAGGATGGCTACAGGGACGCTTAGGCTTGGCATGGCTGACATGACAGTATTGGATGCCCTTGCCATCGCATTCGCTGAAAGCAAGACCAACAGGGTATACATAGAGAGGGCTTACAATCTCAGCTCCGACATAGGACTAGTTGCAAAGACTCTTGCTACAGGCGGTCTTGAAGCAATCAAGAAGTTCCATGTCAGGGTGGGAGAACCCATAAGACCCATGCTTGCGCAAAGACTTGCCTCCGCCGGCGAAATCGTACAGAAGCTAGGTGGGAAAGCAGCCTCCGAGTACAAGTACGATGGGGAGAGAATACAGACCCACAAGAATGGGTCAGACGTCAAGCTATTCTCAAGAAGGTTGGAAGATATTACATCCCAGTACCCTGATGTGTGCGAGCTTGTTAGGAAGCAAGTGAAGGCTAGAGAAGCGATCATAGAGGGTGAGTGTGTTGCCCTTGAACCAGACACAGGTGAGTTTAGACCGTTCCAAGAATTGATGCACCGCCGACGTAAACATGGTATTGAAGAAGCGCTTAAGAAATACCCAGTTGGCTTGTACGCCTTCGACGCGCTCTATGTTGATGGAAAAGACATGACGACAACCCCCTACCTTGAGAGAAGAAAAGCGCTTGAGAAGATCATTGAACAGAGTGATAGAGTCAGGGTAGCCGAAGCCCTGGTGACGGATGACGTGAATAAGATTGAGGATTTCTTTGAGAAGGCGATTGAAGCTGGATGCGAGGGGCTTGTCCTCAAGTCTGTTTCAAATGACAGTATCTATCAGGCTGGCGCTAGAGGCTGGAACTGGATCAAGCTCAAACGCTCTTACCAATCTAAGATGGTGGAACCGATCGACGTTGTCATCGTGGGAGCTTTGAAAGGCAGGGGAAAAAGGGCAGGAAGTTATGGAGCTATTCTTGTAGCGGTCTACGACGAGGATGCTGATGCCTTCAAGACCATATGTAAGGTTGGAACGGGCTTCACGGACGAAGTGTTAGCGCGAATACCCAAGATGCTTAAGCAATATGAAATGCCCCACAGGCACGGTAGGGTGGACGCAATACTGGAAGCTGATGTCTGGTTCACCCCAGGTAAGGTCATAGAGATAATTGGCGACGAGATTACGCTGAGCCCTATTCACACCTGTGCCACGGACTACATTAGAAGGGGAAGCGGATTTGCAGTCAGGTTCCCAAGGTTCACAGGAAAATGGCGCGAGGACAAGAGTCCCGAGGAAGCAACGTCAACACAGGAAATCATCGACATGTACAAGAAACAATTAAAGACAGTGAAGGAGTCAGGAACGCCGTAACGCGCACCTATGGACATGAACTTCTTCGGTCATTGAGAGAATCGCAAGGATCTGGAAAAGCCTATTAACAATTTCAAACATGAATAGTCAACACCAGTGGATCGACTCGACCAGAAAATTGAGAGGTTAAAACTGGCGTTGTGTTGAGGCAACGAAGAGGAGTGAGCCTCCATGAGTAGCCAAATAGAGAATGTTTGTAGAAACTTGTTTACGGCGAATGACACAATAGGGGCGATCGCGGTCCTAGACAACAATGGAAGAGTGTTATACGCCTCTAAAAACTGGAGGGTAAACGGTGATCAACTCATTAATTCATGGCGCAACAAGGATCCGAGCGTAACCATTCAAAACGTGAGATACTCAACGCTTCAAACAACCGAAGAAAGACTAATAGCTACAAACGTCACGGGCAAAGGACACATAGTCATGTCCACAGTCGGAGACAAGGGGATACTTATAGCATACGTCCTCCCCAAAGGCGACCCCGCCGGTAGCTACGCGGATGTTTGCAGGACTGCAGACATGATACGGAGAGTCATACGCTAAAGAGGACCAAGCCCATCTATCTAACTGCCAACACCTTTCATCTTATTGCTTTTCTTACACTGCGGCTAGGTGGGGATATTTCCCATACTTCTTCACAGACTGCAGCATAGCGATTATGTTTTCTAGTTTGCAACCGTAGTGAAGGCTATTGCTGGAACTCAGTATGTATGACCCGTGAGGTGCAGCCTTGGCTATCGTCTCCCTTACCACTTGTTGAACTTGCAGGGGTGTTCCGAACGAAAGTAGAACCCCGCTGTCGATGTTCCCAACTAATGTGAGCCTACTGCCGTACTCGCTCTTCACTTTCCCGATGTCCATACCAGCAGAAGGTTCTATTGAGTGGATCCCATCAATCCCACTCTCGAGAAGGAAGGGAAGTAGTGAAGTGATGTTACCGTCGCTGTGGTGTATCACTGGGACTCCTTTATTCTTGAATGCGGTAACCTCCGCTTTCAACAACGGCAGAATAGCATCCCTGAAAAGCTTGGGAGAGAAGAACGGCCCATGCTTAAACGCATAGTCGTCAGTAATCATGATCGCGTCGACACCGGTTTCAATCTCTATCCTGCCAACTCTTATCCAGTAGTCTCCTACTTTCTCCATGTGCTTTAAGGCAATTCTATTGCCCTTAAGCAGCATAGAGAGGAAACGGGTGAAACCCCATCCAAGAACAGACCTTTCGAAAGGTCCACCCACTACCCCTATTACCGCTAGCCCGCGCCCCGCTAGCTTTACTGTCTCTCTGACTTCATCGTACCTCTCTTGACGTTCGGGGTCCGGCCATTTGAAACTAGGAAATTCTTCGGTGCTCATTGCCCCATTAGAGTAGAACTTGATGTGCTTCTCGGTGTAAATGTATATCCTGTTCCATTCGTCGATCATTGTTAACCTACCTTTGTTACCCAGCTTTGATTCCTTTTCGAAGGTTTTCGTCTTCGCAGGAATACCATCAAAGCCCAGCTTCTTGTAGCATGCAACCTTTGTGTCGCTAGTGGTTTGCTTTTTGCCCATCACTCTCTTTATGTGAGAGTCGTCGAGTGAATCGTAGCATGGGACAATATCCGGCATTTCGTGGTAAAGTGCGGCTAAAACTCTTTGTTTCATATAGCCTTTTCCCCTAGGTATCGCTGGAACAACGAGTCCTTCTTACTCAAATTGCCTGAACAAAAGTGAAGTTGCCTAACTTTTTAACTGATCCCTACGATCATTAACCTAGGAGAGTGCTCGCATTCTTTGGTTAAAGTCGGGGCTGTCGGAGACATTCACTCACCAAAGTTCTTGGAAGATTTCAGGACCGCTCTCAAATCAGCCGATTGCTCTAAGCTGGATCTCTTTCTTTTTGCGGGTGATCTCGTCCTAAAAGGCAAGGTTAGCAACATCGAAGAAGTACTGGACACATTGGAGGAAAACAAGATTAAGTGTCCTATCATAAGCTGTTTTGGAAATGAGGAGTACTCCAACATCCGAGCCGAGATCACGATGAAAGCAGAGAACAGGATAAAATTCCTAGACGATGAAAGTACCACGATCAAGATACGCGATGTAAATGTTGGTATTGTTGGTTCCCAGGGTTCGTTGGAGTCACCAACTTCTTGGCAATCAAGGAACATACCGAATGTGGAAAAAATCTATGCCGAGAGAATAGACAAGATAGCTAAGATCCTAGGGAACCTTCAGACTGACATTAGGATACTCCTAACCCATTATCCTCCAACGTACAAGGTTCTAAAAGGTGAAAGAAAATGGTTTTACCCCCACGTTGGATGTAACCGATGCGAGAAAGTGATCTCTAGCGATAGGATTGATGCGGTCATCTGCGCCCACTCACATCTGGGCATCCCATTCGCCCTAGTAAACAACGTTCCTGTCTATAACGTCTCACTCCCCGCAACTCGGAAAATATCAGTAATAGAAGTCTCCAAGACAGGGAGCTTAGACCAGTATATGGTGCCCTAGCCAGTCAAAAAAAACGATAATCCATCCAGCGCGTCTGTCTGTCCTAACCAAGTGCCGAAATAATCTTCTCAGCGGCGCTATACGGGTCAAGTTGCTTTGACACTACCTTAGATACTATTGTTTTCAGGTTTTCTCCTTCGCCTGTGTTGCCTTCCTTGATCTTTTCATAGACGCGCTCGTTAACCAAGTCGATGAGTTCATTTTCCACTCTTTTACTTTCTCTTATGTTCAGTAGTTTGGTCTTTTCAAGGTACTCTCTATGCCGCTCGATCGTTTCAACTAATTCAGTTATCCCTCTTTGCTCTGTGGCTACCGTCTCGATTATGGGAGGTTTCCATCCTTCCCTCTGTTGGCTAAGTTCAAGAACAGACATTAGTCCTTCGAAGGCTCTATGAGCGCCCTCCAGATCTGACTTGTTTATGACGAACATGTCGCCGATCTCAATTATACCTGCCTTGAGCATCTGAATGACATCCCCATAACTTGGGGACAAGATCACGATGACTGTATGGGCTACTTTGACTATGTCCACCTCTGCCTGTCCTGCGCCAACCGTCTCAACTATGATCACATCTCTGCCAAAGGCGTCTAGTAACCTGATCATATTATTGACTGACTTTGACAAGCCCCCAACTGATCCTCTTGAGGCTAAGCTACGTATGAAGACTCCTTCGTCCGTGAAATGATCTTGCATTCTAATCCGGTCGCCTAAAAGCGCCCCTCCGCTAAAAGGGCTTGTTGGATCCACTGCAACTATCCCAACGGTTTTCCCCTTTTCTCTTAGCTTTCCCGTTATTGCGTTTATCAAAGAGCTCTTGCCAACGCCCGGGGCACCTGTGATACCTACGATGTGGGCGCGTCCCGTTTTAGGGAACAGTTTGATAATTGCCTCTTTGCCTTCAGGCGCTCCGTCATCGACTAGAGTCATGAGTTTCCCTAGCGCCCTGCGGTCGCGATTTAGTAGTCGTTCTACGAGATCCAGACTCAATTATCGATGCACCTGCTTTCCTGCCAAACGGTGAAGTACTTTGATTGGGTGAAAATGTAGTGAACCCCAGTTGCTTGAATCCTGTCCTGAATTTGCGTCTTATTTTCCTTTCTTGCCTTGCTTGCTTCTCTGTCGACGTTCCTTGATCTTATTGAATACGGTCCCGACTATCAGGTCGAGTGTAGTCCCAGGGCCCCAGTTCCCAAGTACGCCTTCCTTTTCGAGTTGTGGCTTATCTTCTTCAGGTATTATTCCGCCACCGAAGACAAGGATGTCGCCTGCGCCCTTATCCCTTAGGAGCTTGACAACTCTAGGAAATGCGACCATGTGGGCACCGTTTAGAAGTGATAGCATCACGACGTCGACATCTTCATCTACTGCCGTCTGGACGACTTGATCGGGAGTCGCCAATAACCCCGTATATATTACCTCGGCGCCCGCATCCCTGAAAGCCCTGCAGAGGACTAGCGCTCCTCTATCATGACCGTCCAATCCTGGCTTCGCTACTAGGACTCTTATTTTACCTTGGACCTTCGACATGCTCGGATTCCTCCTAATGGTTAGAAGATGGTTGGCTCCTTCCATTCACCGAATACCTCTCTACCAAGGCCTATGATCTCTCCAACAGTCGCGTACGCTTTCACAGCTTTCAGAATTGGATACATTAGGTTCGCGTTCTGGTCTTCCATAGCCTTCCTAAGTTCATCCATGGCTTGCTTCCATCTGGAGCTATCTCTTTCTTCGCGTAGTTTCCTGACTCTTTGAATCTGTTTCTCCTGAACCACAGGGTCGACCTTCAGATAATTTATCGGCTCTTCCCCTTCCATACGGTACTTGTTGACGCCTATGATCGGGATTTCCCCACGTTCGATCTTTCTCTGGTACCTGTATGAACTTTCGGCGATCTCCCTTTGCAGGTAACCATTCTTTATGGCTTCTAGAACCCCGCCTATAGTATCTATTTTGTCAAAGTACTTGTAGGCTTGTTCCTCCATTTCGGTTGTCAGCCACTCTACAAAGTATGATCCGGCCAGAGGGTCTATAGTATTTGTGACACCAGTTTCGTCTGCGAGCACCTGCTGGGTTCTTAGAGCAATCAAGGCAGCTCCTTCCGATGGAACCGCCCAAGCTTCATCGTATGAATCAGTGTGCAGGGATTGTGTCCCGCCTAGCACTGCCGCAAGGGCCTGATAGGCCGCTCTAACAATGTTAACTAAAGGTTGCTGCCATGTCAGAGAACACCCGGCTGTTTGGGTGTGAACTCTGAGCAACATTGATCTAGTATCTTTGGCGCCATACTTCTCTTTCATCACCGTCGCCCATATTCTTCTAGCGGCACGGAACTTGGCGATCTCCTCAAAGAAATCATTGTGAGAATTGAAGAAGAATGAGAGCCTCGGAGCAAATTCGTCTACGGGCAGTCCCGCTTTCACCCCTAAGTCAACGTAGGCGAAGCCGTCCGCCAAAGTGAAGGCGAGTTCCTGAACAGCGGTTGCTCCTGCTTCCCTGATATGGTACCCACTTATGCTAACGTAGTTCCAAAGGGGCATCTGGCGTGTGCAGTAAACCATTATGTCTCTCATTATTCTCAAGGACCCTTCTGGTGGAAATATCCAGGATTTCTGAGCAATGTACTCTTTGAGTAGGTCGTTCTGTATTGTTCCTCTTAGCTTCTCTTGGGGGACTCCCTGCTTTTCGCCTACTGCTGCATACATTGCCGTGAGCACTGCAGCTGGTGCATTGATCGTCATCGAAGTGCTTACCTGATCCAAAGGAATTCCGTTGAAAAGTATCTCCATATCCTTCAGTGAATCTATAGCAACTCCACATTTGCCGACTTCCCCGTAAGCCCTAACACTATCAGAGTCGTATCCATAGATCGTTGGCATGTGAAAAGCCGTACTTAACCCGGTCTCGCCCTGTTTGAGAAGATACTTCCACCTCTCGTTGGTGTCTTCAGCTGATCCGTACCCAGAGAACATTCTCATGGTCCATAACTTCCCCCGGTACATCGTTGAGTAAACTCCCCTAGTGAAAGGTGAATCACCGGGGAAGCCAAGATCCCGTTCATAATCTAGGTACGGAACGTCACAAGGAGAGTATACTCTCTTGACCTCTATACCAGAGAGATTCTCGAATTTCCCTTTTTGTTCAGGGTTCTTTGAAGCATATGGCTTCAACGTGGTCTGCTCCCAACGAGTTTGATTCTCTCTGATATTTCTCAGAGCTTTCTCATTGAACAATGACGGGGTACGTGACTTCCGATTAGCAATCATTCCCAATTTGCTCTTCCAATAGTCTTGACTCGATGAGGACCTATCAAGCATTTTACGTTCATCCCTTTTTGACACGATGATTGTAGTGTGAACTTTAAAGATAATCATCCACTTGAAGCGGAACCCTACCTAGGACGGTAGTGATAATGGATTTATCTTCTTTTTCATTCCTCAGGTTGATGTCTTTTGATCAGCGTAGTTCCTTAGACCTGCCTTAATACTCTATTCCTTCCCTAACTAGTATTCCTCTAGTGTACGGATGTTTGATTTCCTGCATCTCTGTAACGTAGTCGGCGTACTCTAGGAGTTCCTTTCGTGCCCGCCGACCAGTCAATATCAATTCGACTTTCTTTGGTTTCTCCTTGATCAACTGAATTATGTCTTTCAGTCTTACTAAACCATAATCAATCGCAACGTTAATTTCGTCCAGGATTACAACGTCGTACCTTTCACTCATGATTACCTCTTTCGCGTGCTCGAGGCTTTTCTGAGCTAGCTCTACGTCTACTTTGTCAGGGTTCTTCCTATCAAGAAATTGTTCTCGACCTGAGTAGATTATTGTGAAGCCGGGAAGCATCCTAGATGCTAGTATCTCGCCGTAGTTTGGTTTTCCCTTCACAAACATAACCATGTAGACATTGTATCCGTGGCCTATTGCTCTTAGAGCTATGCCCAGTGCGGACGTGGTTTTCCCAGGTCCATCCCCAGTTAAAACATGTACTAGACCGGTCTCCATCTCAACTTCCAACCTCGCTATGAACTCATAATCTCATTCTCTACTTGGCACGAGATTGCACTTATTAAGCATCGGACGTTCAGACATCATATCAGAGTAGGTGATACTCTTTTCTAATTACCATGGATCTTCATTCGGTTGCGAAGTTATCGACAAATATCGATGTCACTGTTCATATTCGGAGAAATGTGATAACCCTTAAATATAGACTTGGACCTATTTTATAACTGTAAACTAGTTTGTGGGAGACTTGATATTGAAGCTCCCTTGTGACAGCTATAAAATCGATGTTTGTCTATCCGGAGTTTGCAGCGTTTGTGTCCCTCTAATAGTCGGCGAAGAATTAGAGGAAATTGCAGCGGTTAAGGAACCTATCGAGATCCCCGTCCCACTGAGCGCACATAAGAGAAGCATCAAGGAACGAAGCATGTAGCTTGATGTGTCGTCAGTAGCCTCGAC
Source organism: Candidatus Njordarchaeum guaymasense (assembly GCA_030587605.1). GTDB lineage: Archaea > Asgardarchaeota > Njordarchaeia > Njordarchaeales > Njordarchaeaceae > Njordarchaeum > Njordarchaeum guaymasense. The sequence goes on along the minus strand of JAUQYT010000122.1, from coordinate 10,836 downwards.
CAAAGCAACGAAAAGCTCAAGGGACACTCAGAAAGACAGCTGGTGCTACAGCTATCCATAGCTTATTTTTCCCACTCTTGACAGCACCACTAGAGGGATTCAGTGGTTCGTTATGGACTTATTAGCAGACTAACTATGATCTTTCTCTGAAGAAGAGAATATGGAGACCAGTTGTCTCGGCCAAGACTAAAAAGAATAGAAAGATGTTGAAGGGGCCTGCAATGCGTTTTACTTTCCTGCAGGTTTCTTCAAGGATGGTACTAACTTTGATGGATCGGGTGGTGCAACAATTATGTCCCACCCTGTCGCTTTCTTTATGTCGTTCTTTAGGCTTTCAGCTTGAGCGGGGATCACTAACTTCTTGTGCTTTACCTGTTTGTCAATTTCGGCTTCCTTCATCAAGTTCGCTACTGCTTGGGACGTGAGTATCTTCTCGCTCATTGCTTGCTCTAGTTCCTTGCCACCTGTGTCGAGCGTAAGTATCCATACATCCACTTTTCCCTCAAGTGGGATCTTCATAGTGTAGTAGGACTTTATCGCATTTGTTGTGAGTAGCACTGGTGAATCTGCTTTTGGTTCGCCCGCAAATCTTAGGCCAGGCTTGATCACGTACTTCTCTCTTATGAAATCAGGTATTGCTGATGAGTCCCTAGGCCCAACGAATATGTCCCACTTTGTGGTGTCCTCCATCTCGCCTTGGAACCTTGCTGCCATTCCAGGGATTACCAGCACTCTGTGATTCACCTTTGACTCGATTCCTGATGACTTCACCAGTTCCGCAGCGGCTCCAGCGTTAAGTTGTCCACCTGCTGTTGAGCTCTCAACTCCAATCCCACCTGTGTCAAGGACCAGTAACCATGCATCCATCTTCGCTTGTTCTATGTCTGAACGCACAGTGTAGTAAGTCAATGCGAAATTTGTGGTCAAGAATACCGGAGACAACTCGTTTGGAGAGCCAACCGTCTTCAGCCCAGCGTCGACAGCTGGGTGTATCCTCGGATCTGCGTATAGATTCTGTCTCAAAGTCACTGCAGGAAGCAGTGCCCACATGTCAGGAGTATGACAAACGAGTATGTCCGCGTACCTAGTCATCAACATAGACGCTAGTATAGACTCCTTCTGTGCGAGTTCGATTATCTCCTCATTTGTGTGTGTCCCATTCTTTCCTGCCCAAATCACCGCGGGAACACCCATCAGTGGCCATCCGACGTCGCCGTCTCCCATCTCGATCGCTGCCCTTCTCAGCATCACAAACCTATCAAGAGTCGGGCCTAGCACGCCTTCACCGTAAGCAGTACCTGGATCCAAGACAATCCCTGGCACACCGCCCCTCTGAAGAGTCACGGCGAGAGACTTGATGGTTGATAGGTCGTCAGACGCAAAAACTGTAACTGGACAGTTAAACTCAACAGCTAAGGATGCTACCTCCTTCCAGTTGTCTTTTGTGGCGCCGTAGATCAGCGGGCGCTTGCCCTTGGCAACTTCGAGGCCTGCTCTCAGAACAGCGGGCTCAAATGAGCACAGGATGATAGGTAGATTGCTGTTCCTGGTCACTACCTCAACGGCTCTAGCGAACTTCTTCGGATCACACGAAACACTCCTCACAGCGATGAGGTCCAGTTTCAACTCTTTTCCGATCCTTATGACGCTGAACTCGCCCGTTGTCTTGGCTCTCTGGATTATTAGGTCTTCGGGCATCTCGTCGTGAACGTCTATGGCAATAGCTGTCGGGTTAGTGTATGTTAGCTCGTGTCTGTGAACAACTTCCTTTCCACCTATCTTGACTGCACGTGGCCCGTCGCCGATTCTCACGACGCGGACTGGTGGTGTTGTTAGCTTTTCGAGTGTTTCCAGATTCTTCTTGAATTCTGGGACATAGAGCGGGGTGCATTGGCTCAGTTCAGCCGATCGATCAATGAGTTTCATGGCAAACGCCATGCAGGTTTCTTCACCACATTTGCGGCAGTTTGTCTGCGGGAGATACCTGTGAAGCTCTAAAGGACTTGGTCTCTTTGACATGATTGTAACCTCCTATGTTTCAGGACTTCATAGCAATCCAGTTTTCGATAGAGGAGGCTAAAGCCTTCGGCTCAGCTACTAGGTAGTCCACCATTGTCTTGAACATTCTAACGCTGCTCGGATGTAGCATCATAAATATGTTGCAGCCAGCTAGGCAGAGTGTTAAACTAGTTAGCGCTTCCCATATTGTGCCCCTAAGTTCACTTGGTCCCCACGCAGGAACCTTCTTCTCGCTCATCCAAGCTTCTCTGGCTCCCCAAGCGTTGGTCGCTCCAGCGCTCATGGGGTTCGCCAGCACCGTGTCACCTTTCAGAGCTGCAATCCTGATCCGCTCATAGATACTGAACGAGTATTCAAGTCCATATCCCAGAGCAGCGCAGGTTGGATCCATCACAATCTGATCCTGTGGCATGCCTTCATCCAGCAGCAGAGTGTTCAACTTCTTCTGGTTGTTCATATCGAGCTGAGTCCAAGACAATACGATGTGATCGTACTTCTTTGCTGCTCGCGCGATCCTCTTGTAGTCCAAGTCAAGAGCAGCTGAGTTCAGCGAGACCCTCTCTCCATGTGCAACTTCAGCCGCCTTCTCAAGAACCCCTGGGTCCTTCTCCTTATTACCTGAACCACCGATCAACACAGGAACATCCACTGCTTGGAGAACTTTCTCAACAGTCTTAGCCGCCTCTTCTGCAGAAGTATTCTTGATGTATGGGTCTGTGCTCACTAGGTGTATGGTCACGGCGTCTGCTCCAAATCTCTGCACAGCACGCTTTGCCCATTCGCCTGCGTCTTCCATGACTTCCTCAAAGTTGACCCTGATTGGCTTGGGTAAGTGTTGTGGCATATCGAATATGTCAAATGTGACGGCAGGTCTGTGCGGCGAAGGAGCCATGAATCTGTAGAATGGTAGAGTCGTTTCTCCTCCGATTACAACTTTCTTCCGCCTCTTTGAACCTCCGTACCTTACTTCAACTATTTTTCCCGGGAATTCAAGCTTGGGAGGCTGATAGGCGGCCTCAAAGTACTTTAGCACTGGTGGAACGCCAACGCCTAAAGAGGGGGGCAGCTGGACAGCCTGCCCGACAGCTGCTTGAACGAATGGAACTAGATCCACGATAAGTTCCTCAGCATTGATCTCAGCGTCTTCCAAGGTTAACTCGTTGGCTTCGTGAAGCGCTTTGAGTATGGCTTGGCCCATTTTCTCGATTTCTTCTTTTGGCATATTCCTGCTTTCTCCTCCCGCTTACTTCGCTTTCTTAAGGATCAGCTTCTTGGCCACGATCTTGACGTTCTTCAGCGTTAGCCTGTAACCACCGAATCCCCCACCTGCTCCCATAGGAAGCGTTATTGTAGAACCAGCAATAGTTGGCTGTACCCCCTCAGGGCTCGCGGCAGCCTCAGCGACTGCAGGAACCTTAACGACTGCTTCCTCAGCAGGCCACCTAGATACGACTGGGTGTCCTTTTGCCTTTAGGAAATTCTTCAGTTCTTGGACACTCGAGACATCCTTCTCCGTAGCAACCTTGTCCTTCAGCTCAGGTGGTATAGCATCCTTGACTCTCTCCTTGACAATTGAAGGCAACCAAACCACTCTGTTCCATCCTCCGTCAGCTTTGAAGAAGCTCGGCGAACGCATGTACTCGATTGCTATGCCCACGAAACCTTCAACCTGCTTGCCTCCTCCAGTCTCGTTAGCCATGGAAGAGAAAGGCAAGCCGTTAACAGCGTTCCCCTTATAGTGTCTGTCAACGATCCCTACGCCGTCGACTTCGGGGATGTAAAAAGCTATTGATTCAAAGCAACCACATGATGTGTGTGGGTGCCCGAACATGCTGTGCAAGTAGACTTTCTTGACGCCACCCAGGGATTTCTTCTGAGCAGCTTCGTTTGCACCCGAGTACTCTCCGTGTTCAGGATCAAGAAGCTCACCTTTCGGAACCATGAAGTTGGGACCCTTGGGGTCAACTCTCGCTGCGGCTCTAGCGTCAAACCAGTTGATTGAACCGCAAAGTGATACCCTCTCCGGGGTGATTATACATACGTGAGTCGGAGCGAATGATTGACACAGGACACAGCCGTAGAATTCCTTGACTTCAGCTTCCTTCAACTTTCTTGCTCGGGCGTCCCTAGCTTCGTAGATCTGAAGGGCCTTGTCATACCACTCTTTGATCTTAGCGGGGTCAGTGATGAAGGTAACCTGGATCTTCTCGATTATCGGAAGCTCAGCTCTATAGAGTTTCTGTAGAACTTTTCCAAGGAACTTGAAAGAGTTGAATCCCTTCTTGAATGAGTCCTTGCTGAGCCTGAGCCAGATGTCGTATCTCTGGTTCAAGTGCATTAGTCCTTGAACATAGTTGGTGTACTGATGAATTCTGCGCTCAATTACTGATTCAAGGTCCCTTTCAACCTCTTTCCCTGAGACCTCAACCAAGATTCCGAGGGGATAGTGTTCGCCTTCCTTCATGTCCTTGAGGTCAGGACCAATTACTATGAATTTACCGTCTTCGATCTCCTCTGGTTTTCGCGCTTGCACTAGTTCGAATTTTCTTTCCTCGTTAGGCCCCCCGAGCTCGACTTGCATTTGCTGGGACCTAATCCGTTCGCCTTCATATACTACCCCAACATCGACAGGTACATCTGCAAACATACCCTTTGAACTCAATTTCAATCACTCTCCGTCAGCAAATCAGACTTTACACATGTTTATTTATTGTTTATTGTGAACAGACCAATTGGAAGACCATTTCAAAGAGAATTGCTCAATCCTTATAAGTCTATAGTAGTTCAAGTTTTCGACTACATGACTGGCGCAATTCACATGAGAGCGTTATCTAGACGAAACCGCGACTTGAAAGATCGTGCTACACAACTGATCCGAAACTTTTTCAGGATGGTTGAAAAACCAATTTTGTGCATAATATTTACAGCAGTTCAAATAAGCTTGAAAAGTTGAAGAGAGATGCGTTTCGCTGAGCAATGCAGACCCCACTAAAATAGAAGGGAAAAAGGAAAGAATGAGCTCGCTAGACATCCGGGACATCTAGCTTTTCTCTTTGAGTGCACTCATCATGCCAGCTAGCTCTGCCTCAAACTCTTTGTCTTTGAGGTTAGGGAATGACCATTTCGCTTGTGGTTGGAACTGTGCATCAAGGGCTATCGTTGTGAGGTTAGGCGCATAGTGTTTTAGTGTTGAGAGCATTTGTGACTCAAGATAGTATGGGACCCCCAAGAAGACTACCAAGTCATGTGTTCCTTTACCATCAATGCCCTTCCAATCGGGGTCCCGTAGTCTATCAGTTATGTTCATCACTGGCATATCCGCGTCAACTTTGTAACCGCGGTCCGAGAACTCCTTGAACATGTGAGCAGTGGCGACAATCTTGATCCCTGCTTTGCCCAAATCTATCGCGTATTCTATGAGCTTCCGTCCTGCGACCTCGGTTTTCACAGAGTTCATTCCCACGACTAGTAGTGGTCGCTTCGCTTTCTGCATGAGTTTACCGGCAACCTCACCTTTCAGATTGCTTGCGACTTTTGGCCCCATAATATTTGCAGTTTGCCAAGGTAATGTAGACATCTTGACTTCACCCCTCTTGTTTAGGATCTACGCTTGGGTCCTCACTAGACGCTTGAGTAGCGTCGGATCAGGAATCGATGTTGGTTTCCAGCCTTTACTCTTGAGTATCTTCATTAGGTCTTCCTTGTACACCAGTGGAATGTCTGACTCAATTCGGATAAACTTGTGGATGTCGTCTGGGTAATCTTTACCTAGTAGTTTCCTCGTCAAGTCTATGTAGTGAGATAGCTTGACGCTTCGTCCCTTGAATGTGTCATTGGCTCTCAAGCAAAGCTTTACTCCCCAGATCAGAGCTTCCTCCTTCGATTCAGCGGCGTATACCAAGTGCTCAGGAACTGGTCCTACGTATGCTTTGTCGCCTGTTCTTGCGTCGTAGACATACCAGTCTTCGTCTTTGTCGGCGCGTCCTAGGTACATTCTTCTGTATTTGCTGCCGTGAGGACCTAGGATCACTGGAACGCCGAGCCTGTTTGCTCCCGTCCCAATTGACACCGCTTTCTGGCTATAAGTTCCCCATACTATTCCAACCGCACCTACTCGATTTAGAATGTAGTCAGCTAGTTCCTCGTAATTCCCTCTTAGTGGTCTCCTTGCAAAAATGCTTGCCACCTTGATAGCTGCGCCAGCCACGTGAGCATTCGCTACGCAAGAGCCCACGTTTGATAAGCAACCTCTATCGAAGTCACCCGGATACTCTTCGTAGAGTGATTTGCCTTCCTCCGTCTTGTATCGTGATATGTCCATTGCAGAGCAACCGGATGCTGTTACTATGAAGCCTCGCCTCAAGAATTCAGCCGCCATCTCGCCAACTTCTGAGTGACCTTGTGGGTAGTTAGAGCAACCAGCGAACAAGACAATACCAGGAATCTCTCCTAATACGATCGGTGAACCTACGTTTCGAATCTCAGTGTCGAGCACAGGACCTCTGCCGCTTCGCATCTTGAATTTCTCTGCTTTTATCTGTCGTTCTGCTGCTACAGTTATCAAGTTGAGAACCGGGATGTCCTTGTTGCAGGCTTCCTCACATTTCCCGCACCCAATGCAGTACTCGTACAATTCGGCCAGCTTGGCAACGTCTCCCTTTTTAGCTGCTTGGACAGCGTCGTCTGTATGGAGGTCGTTTGGACATGCTCTTCGGCAATTGGAGCAACCTGTACAGTTCTTAGAGATTTCCACGATTTTGTTTGCGTCTGGTAGAGCCTTGAATTTGTTTCTCTTGGGTGCAACCTGAACGGCAACCCTAACAGCAACCTCGGCTGCCTTGTATGGGTCAAGAATTAGGACTCCATTTTGTGCCCCCGAAACTACATCCTTCACGATCTGGTCAACCGGGTCACTTGTGCGATCAGGGAAACCGTAGCATATCTTTGCGTTTGTAGCGATAACAGGCGCCTTAACAGCCTGTGCTTCTATCGGGATATCCGTCCTCACACATTGTTCGTCGGTCATTATTACGTCTGCGACACCTGATCTTATGAATCTCAGCTGCTGGGATAGTGGACCTACCACTTTCGCCCTTGTATAGTATCTTGTAAGGTCGTGGGCCGTGCAGCAAATTGCACAGACTTCGACCTTCTCGTCCAACTTGTTTCCACGTAGATAGTCAACTACCTCGACGCCTGATGCGACGTTGTGTCCCACACAGAGTATCACTGGTTTTGTGCTGTCTATTGTGCCCATACCATACTCTACCAGAGGAGCGTCGGGCGCTCCCTTGGGGAAGCCATAGGTTGAGATCTGGGCAATGTCGGCAATTTCCATTCCAAGAAGGTCAATCATACCAGCATGCAGAAGTTTTGATTCGTAGTCCAGATTGCTACCTTCTTGTCCAGTATGTGTTGACGCTAGTAGTTGCGTCACTTCACGCTCACAATACGATATGAGATCCTCTAGGTCTCCAATTGTCTTCGGCTTAGTTCCACAGATTAGTCTCACGTTGGGGGCTTCAACATTTATCTCTGTTCCAAGCGCAACCGGGGCATCTGAACCGTACTTCTTAATCAGGTGTTCTGTTAGGTGTCTGGCATGAGCAAGGTGAGCAGTGCAGCCCATAAGCCCTGCCATAAGTGCCATTCGTGCCTGCTGTGTACCAATATTTATGCCACACGCTCCCCGCTTGCCAGCTGTCAGGTCACATTTACCCATCGTGCAGAGGCAACACATATCGCAAAATGGGGAGTAGAACGGCTTGTATCTGGCAAGTAGCTTGTGGTCCCACGAACGCAGAGTCTCAACGGCGGGATACGGGTGTGGACCCATTGACTCCCACTCAGCTTCCTCTTCAGTCACTATCTTACCGATGCTGAGATCTAATCCCTTTATCACTCCAAAACTCGACTGAATTTCGGCGGCTTTAAGCCTCGCAGAATCTTTTGCCATTCGAAGATAATCCTCCTTAAAACTTCATCCATGAAAGAATGCCATACTATCTACTTTCTCAGGGATAAATAGTAGTTGAATCCAATCCAACTTGACCTAAGGTTATTTTAAACTTTTGTCACATAAAATCAAACGAGAAGACATAGCCAAGTCTCAAGCGGTTGAAGGACGTGGCTCATAAATGACTATCTTGGATACCCGTCCTTCGTAACATCTCTTACAAGTGATGGCTAGGAGGAAAAGACTAATCGATCTGATCCCAAAAAGGGGGTAATGGTGATTGAGCGATTTCAGAGACCTAGAACTTCCTTCAGGTATACCTTGTGCGGTCCCAGTGTTCCTCCATAGTTTGCAGCTGTGATCCTCTTGATGCCAGGTACCGACGCCGCTGCCTTGATGCCAGCCGCGGTTGCGCTCTTGATGCCCTCTAGTGAAAGGCCATCCATCACGATTTCATAGACACTCTGCACATCATCAGGGAGCTTTAAGTCAGGCGTTTTGCCTCTTAGTGTTGGACAGAAGGGATGGTTTGTTGACGCCTTCAGGAACTTGCTGTATTTGAGCGAGCCCACCTTGGAACCTGATCTACATACTCCACCCGGAAACGGTGTTATGACCCCTTCCCCTTTGTGTATGGCTTTGATTGCTGCTTCAGCTGCTTCTAGGGCTGCTTCAGCATTTTTCCCAAAGATTAGAAGGTTCCCGCCGCCAACTCCCTTCTTCGCCCCAAAGTTCTCTTCTATGACAAAGTCGCCCTCCATAACGGGAACGTGCCAAATGGTTCGGCCAGCTAGCTCGCTCTTGCTTTCGAAACCATCTCCGAAGAACTTGGTTTTCTTCCCCGTGTCGAAAACGAGTTCGCCACCTGGTAACGCGTTGAAGACGGCTGTTGTTGGGCACGTCAGAATACACTGAGTTGCTCTCTCCAGTACTTGTTCCTCAAGCTTCCTCTTACTTGGGTGGCAGATCTGAATAATCACTCCAGGCCGGTTATCAGGGGTCTCTTTTGCGGTAACCGTTTTCTCTATCCCAGCCTCAGCTGGACAGAAGATTATGGACGTGGCGAATCCTATTGCAGAGTTCGCTGCTTCAAGAGCCCATTTCTCGTTCTTGGCTGTGATTAGGATACGGCTAACCCAGATGTCAAAGGCCTCGGCGAAAGTATCCTCAATCTCAGTTTTACCTAATTTCAGGAAAGACATGCGGACATCCTCAACTCCCTATTGTTGACGAAATAAGGTATCCTTTTTAATGCTTTCAGTTGCGGTCTTGGAGAGCTTGGTCTCCAAGATATGTCATTCACCAGTAATAGAGATAAATTCTTAGTGCACTCTGGTATGAAGGTCATATTGTTCAGGTTGATGATGGATTGCCACCTCTATATTTTGTATAGGATTTGAGTAGTGTCTCTTTACCGTGTGCTCAGGTACTATCCATTTTTGACTCTTCGTTAACGTCGCGATACCAACATACCCCTTCGTGTAGCTACAAGCTAATCCTATTACCTTCCTTCTTTTATATCTCCCTGATATAAGGTCTCCTTTTTTCAGAACGCTTGTTAACACTGAGCCGCCATATTTCTCTTTCACGCCGCCCTTCGATGGCTGCCTCTTATGTAATTGTCTCCTATAGAACTCGTATCGCTTCCACACATAAAAAGATGGAATAGTTGTGCTCACACATCCAATCGTATTCATGGCGATCGCAAGCGCATCCGTTGCATGCGCCTCTGGAACCAACTCGGATTTTCTCTTGTTCTTTGTTAGGTTGTAACTCTCCCGTAACTCTGAAGTATCAAATCCCGAATACTTCCTGAGCTCCCCAAGCTCCTGAAGAGTTTCATAGAACCTTCCCTTTCCTACCTCGACCGTGCTGAACAGCCTACCCCACTTCTTTGTAAAATGATCGAATTTCACATTCTCCACGGCAAAACACGGCACGGGATACGTCTTACACAATTCCTTAGCAATTCGTAGTCGGAAGTCTACCTTCGATTTCTGGCTTGGAGCTATCCAGCCTTCCGGTCTCTTTCTATTATCTAACCTGCACGGTCTCCGCCAAGTTTTCCTGTATCTTCTTGCTCTTCTTATTTCTCGTCTATCATCAATCTTCTTTTTCGCGAGTTTCGGCAGAATTGACATTCCAGTCTGTTGAACCTCCTTCGCAGAAACAACAGCATATCCGTCAAATTTACTACTTGGGTCTATTCCGAGACACATCTTTGGTGTCTCTTCTCTCGTCTCAACGAGCATCTGGATGTAGAATACTCCGAGCCTACTCTACCTCTTCCTCGCTACTCCGCCGAAAAGCAGTTTTCTCGCCTTCGCTGGAGTACATGGTGTTAGCGGTTTTCCACTCTTGCTAACCACGGGTACTCGTCTTGTCGGCATTCGACCACACATCTTGAGTTTAGTGTCCTTCGGGGTTGCCATGGAGGGCTTAGCCACCTTCTCAGGTAACGTGGCATTGAGTGGTTCTGCCGAAGAGGGCAGGTCTAGGACATATAACCCGTCGTTCTTATAGCCCGCCAGGCTGCTGCTTCCCAAGGGAAGCTCCCTAGTCAACTTTCGCATCAATACCACCATCTCGAGCCCCAGCGTTTACGGGGTAGATGACAAAAAACTATGGGCGAGCATCCTATCTCGTTAACCGTAGAACAGCATCTGCACGCGTATATAAAACATCCATGCTATCGGAGGCTAAAAACAGAATTGAGGAATGGGGTTTCATTCCCAAAGCGGTGCTACTGGGGTTTCTCCATTAAGGACGTCTTGCTAACCAGTGTACCGTCTCTCTTGTGCGGTTGTCTGTAAAGCGTATCTCCGGACTTCTCTATCTCCCTTGCGGACTCGGCTAACAAA
>JAUQYT010000077.1 GCA_030587605.1 Candidatus Njordarchaeum guaymasense | reverse complement strand
GTTTGACCTTCCAGTGATCCTGAACATAAGTCCAAGGGTGCTCCATGGCATTGGTGAAGTGACTCTAGGCAAGCTTACGCCTCCCAAGGCTGAATGTCAGTTCAAGAAGGCATCTGCCAAATACTCTTCTGTCTTGATCCTAGCTGTCGGTAACCATGCTAGGCTCTTAAATCGAATCCAGAGAGCTGAGAAAGCTGCGGGAGAAATGCCTGAACTCAACAGGATCATTCCTGGTGAGGCAAAGACAGGCGTTATAACAGCAGGCTCCGAGTTCAACTATGCACTAGAGGCGTTGGACGCTCTAGGCATTCATGATTTCCCGGTCCTTAAGCTCGGTATAGTTTATCCTATTAACCCTGAGCTAGTAGAGAAGTTTGCCCAAGGCCTTCAGAAGATAATAGTGGTCGAGGAACTAGAAGGGTTCATTGAAGCAGAGATCAAGAGAATACTGTTCGAAAAGAAAATGCTCAGAGAAGTACATGGGAAGGACTTGTTCACTGCAGTCAGTGAGTTGAATACCGACATTGTAATAAGGGGTCTGAGTAAGGCGACTGGCAAGAAGGAGCCGGTAGACTATGCAGCGATCCAAGCCAAATACGGCAAAGCCATAGCGAAGGCTCTACAGAGGCTACCAGGTATGTGCCCAGGATGCCCACATAGAGCGACAGGGTACGCATTGAAGAAGGCAATACAGCAATACATTGAAAGCGGGGCGACAGGACAAGTTGTCGTTGGACAAGATATTGGCTGTTATGGTCCACTATTATCTCCACCCTACTCGATAGGGGACTGGATTGTTTGCATGGGTGCCGGCTTCAATATAGCCGCAGGAATGAGTTTCAAAGTGAAGGATACCATGGTCGGCCTGATTGGTGATAGCACATTCTTACACGCAGGAATCCCCGGGTTGATCAACGCCGTCTACAATAATGCAAATGTCATGGTAGTCATAATGGATAACAAGTGGGTTGCAATGACGGGGGGACAGCCTACACCCGGTACTGGCATCAACAGCTTGCATCAGGAGGCTGCTCCAGCGGTAAGCCTAAGGGACATAGCAAAAGCCTGCGGAGTGAAGTATGTGCGGACATTTGATCCATACAATGTCCGTCACGCAATCGAGATCATCACGGAAGCACTGGAGGAGAAGGGAGTGCGGGTCCTCATCTCAGAACGTGAATGCGTATTACCTGCAAAGAGAAGAATGGAACCAATTAGAGAAGCTGAACGTGAGAGGGGCAAATACTCTTACTACGCTATAGAACCTGATCGCTGTCAGAATTGTGAAGAATGCTACAGGCGCTTTGCTTGTCCAGCCTTAGGTAAAAAAGAGGAAAGCGGGAAGGAGTTCGCCTACCTTGAGGACGCTAGGTGTACGCTTTGCGGTGCCTGTAAGGAAGTCTGCAGGAGCGGAATGGCTATAACGAAGACTTCCGTTAACCCACACGTAAAGTAGTATGAAGAACAGAGGGAAAGCAATTGAGGAAATACAGTATTTTGATAGTGGGAGTCGGCGGTCAAGGAATAATGACGACTGGCAACATCTTGAAGAAAGTAGGTCAGAGGAAGAGGTGGATCGTCGTTGGCACTGAGACTCGTGGAGCTTCACAACGAGAAGGATCTATCGATAATTCTGTAAGATATATAATATTCGACCCCGGTGAGGAACGTAACGAGAGAATGACTGCAATCTCCCCCTTAATTCCCCAAGCTGGGGCAGACATGCTGATCGCCATGGAGACCAATGAGGCTCTCAGAAGCGCGAAGTTTTCATCTGAGAAGACATGCGTACTAGTCAACCTTTACGAGATTCTAACTCCTGCGGCTATCGCTGATAACCTGAAAGGACCAGCTTTTGATGAAGTTGTCAGAATCATGAAGACATTTTCTCCTGACGTTAGAGCAATAAGTGCGAATGAGATAGCTAAGAACGAGTTCGGTGATTTCGCAATGTCAAATATAATAATGCTGGGAGCCGCGCTAGCTACAGGGAAGATGCCCCTGGATGTGAACGACGTAAAGGAACTTTTGATGGAGGAAGGTCGAGAAAGGGCCGCACAGATGCTAAAAGGGCTGGAAATTGGGATGAACGAAATAGCAAAAATGGGACGAGAATGAAGCGTAGGGTAGCGATCAAAAACTATTGTTGAGGTGATCTTCGGATTGATAATTACTGTGCAGAAACCGTTGGAAGAGATCATGAAGATGCTTGAAGGGTACCACAAGATTGTGATAGTAGGTTGCAACACGTGCTCAGCACTTTGCCAAACGGGTGGAGAGGAAGAGATCAAGGAGATAGTTGAGAAACTCAAAGACGAGAAACAGATTTTGGGAACCATTGCAGTTGAAACACCTTGCGATGTCAGAATATCGAAAAGGGATCTTAGAGCATTGAATAAACAGATTGAGGAAGCGGACGCTGTTCTAGCGATGGCTTGTGGAGTCGGTGTGCAGTCTATCGCCGATTTGACCAAGAAGAATGTTGTTCCCGCGCTCGACACGAAGTTCTTGGGAATGGTGGAAAGAGTGGGTCGATTCTATGAGAGGTGCAGGATGTGTGGTTCTTGTACGCTATTTGACACGGGAGGAATCTGCGCCATCTCTAGATGTCCAAAAGAGCTTCTCAATGGACCGTGTGAAACCGTTTCGAACGGGAAGTGTGAGGTTGGGGGCTGGAAGGATGACTGTGTCTGGGCACTGATATGGGATAGACTGAACCAGCTTGGAAGGGTTGACAGCCTAAAGAAGTACCAGCCCGAAAGGGATGGATCCCTGAAGGCTACTCTCGGTGAGCTTGTGTGGACTGAATAGAACCAAACATATATGAAAAGCTGGAGGTTGAAGTTCTCATGCCGAAGGTTTCGAGCGGGGTTATAGGTAAGCTGAAAGAAGGAAAGTTTGTTACCATGGCAGAGCTGGAAGTCGATAGCCAGACATCGATCGAAGAGTTGTTGGATAGAGCCAAAAGCTTACAGAACTCAGTTGATGCTGTGATTGTAAGCCGGGATCCAAAGTCTTCGCTCTACCTCAATAACTTGATTCCTTGTTTTCTGATGAAGGAAAGGCTGAAGCTTGAGCCAGTATACTCTGTGGATGGTAGGGACAAGAATAGGTTGGGATTATTCTCAGACATCTTGACTGCTAGTCAACTTGGGTTGACTGACATTATTGTTTCAACGGGGATTCACACGACGACAGGGACGTACATCAAAGCCAAACCTGTCTTTGACGTCGATGCTGTCCAATTGATAACCATGATTAGGGATGTGAACAACGGAAAAGCCTTCTCTGGAGAAGTTCCAAAGACTGCGGGGTTTGACATCGGCGCAGTAGTAGGATTCGATCACTCCAGACCAGAAATGGAAGAAATGATGATCCAGAAGAAAAAAGACGCAGGTGCCTCATACCTCGTCACCGTGCCAATCTATGAGAGCGAGAAAGCCAAGATGATCGCCAACCGAACGAGCAAGATAGGTATACCCTTAGTGGTCACCCTCTACCCGATCGACTCGGTTGAAACCGCCAATTCGATAGGCAAAGTTTTCGTGGACGCAAAACCGCCGGAAGACTTCCTCAACAAAATAAGGGAGATAGAACAAGGCTCAACGAAAGCAGAGACAAAGAACAAAGAAATCTCTAGTGCCAACAGGAATCTTGTAGACGTTCTTGTCAAAGAGTTGAAAACAATTAAAGGAGTCTCTGGTTGCAATATAGTTTCAACAAAGCTCGATGTGATAAAAGCGCCCTCTTGAGAACCTATGGATAGGATAGGGAGGAGCGCCCCTACACTTCCTTTATTCCAAGTTAAGTTTCTCTAACTGCAACTACTATGCAATAGGCTGCAAAATATGAAGAGAAGAAACAAATATGGGAGGGTTTCGGAATTCTAGCTCCCTTCGCTACGCTAATCGCGACACTATTTCTGAGCCGATCAGCTCGATTGTTTTAACCTTGTCCGCCCCTATTGGCGAGCCGATAACCAGCTGCGTAACTCCTTCCTTCAGTATTGCCGCTACCTTCTCGGTGCATTGAGATGGCGTTCCGGTAATCGAGAAAACATCAAGGAGCTCGTCATTGACTGCTTTGAACGCCTCCTTGAATTGCCCGCTTGCAAGCGCTCTCTTGATCACCTGTACGCGTTCGGGAGAAAGCCCATGTCGTTCAAGCACAACATCAGGGGTGGCCGCCGCTATGAATGCCACAACCGGTCGGGCTAGTTTCACAGCCTCAGTGGGGTCAGAACTGACTGAGAAACTAGTGTAGGCAGCTATGTCAAAATTGGAAGGTCTGCCAGCCTCATCGAGACCGCTCCGCAATTCCCTCATGGCCGTCGAAATGTCTAACGGGTGAGATGCATTTATCAAGACGCCATCACTGATCTGCGCTGCGAGACGAAGCATCCTTGGTCCCTGAACACCCAAGTAGATGGGAACGTAATCTGACTGATAGTTTAGTCGGGCGCCAGTCACATTAAACACGTTGCCAAGAAGCTTGACATCCTCCCCTTTCAGCAACCCCCTTATTATGTTCACACACTCCGCGAGAGCAGCCACTGGACTTTTCTGTTCTAGCCCAAGGTATGATATTGTTGTCTTGTCTCCAGCACCGATCCCCAGCACCGCACGTCCCTTGGAGACTTCGCTAAGGCTGGCCATAGCTGAGGCGGTCCACGCAGGATTGATAAGATATGGGTTAGTCACTCCTGGACCTATCTTCACCGTTGAAGTCTTGAGAGCTATCGATGTCAATGTTACGTAGGTATTCCGGTTGTTAAAGTGATCCGTGACCCAGATGTAGTCGAACTTCTTCTGCTCGGCTAAGGAGGCCCACTTCGTAACCTCGTCTATCGGATTGTTGGGAACAAACTCGATTCCAAATTTCATTGTCACTAGCCTTCAATGAGTTATTATTCGTTAAAAAATGGTTTATTTTGTTGAAATGATTCTTCTTAGAGCGCTGGCAGCTTCTCTTTCTCCATGCTTCTCAAGTAGATTGATTGTCTGTTCCGGCTCCACCATCATGCTGGCTTCGAGTAGCTTCTCTATCCCTGCATCAGTTGTCTGCTTTTCGTAGCTCATCAAGCGTATTATTGACCAGGCCAACCCCTGAGGCAGTGGGTTTCTCTGAGACCTAAGGATAAGGTCAATTGAATCCTCACTCACCGATTCTCTATTCTCAGAACTGATCGAACTAGCTATATCTGGAAGCTCTTTTGCCAGAGCAACCAACGCAATTTCTTTCAGGTGTTTTTGAGGCATGTCCATATCTCCTCTAAACAAACTTTTTTGATCATAGCATTGGGTGAACGCGAATATCTAATCGACGTGAAGAACAAGTATCTAAAACGAATGAAAAGTGGAAGAAAAATGATGAATCCGCTGTCAAAGCGAAGCGAGAATAGTGGAACCGAGTGTTCTACCCCCTAAGAATGCAACTATTTCAATCGTCGCGCCCGACAAAAATCCACTAGTTGTAGCGGAAGACAGCCACTTTCCGTGCGTAAACAGGCTTTGTCTGATCTTCTAGGTTCAAAATCTGTCGATTTTCCACAATTTAGGTATGAAAAGGTTTTTATAATGGGACGAAAGAGTAAGAATCAGTCCTCGGAGGAGGAGAAAATGAGCTATCCAGAGGCAGTGGACAGGAAAGATAAGAAGATCTTGGAATTCTTACTTCGGGATGGGCGGGCACCCTACGCGGACATAGCTAACGCTGCTGGTCTTTCGGAGTCCGCAGTCCGGAAACGGGTTGAAAAAATGATTAGAGGTAAGGTAATCGATAGGTTCACGATAGCGCTAAATCCTGAGAAGACAGGCAGATCAATCATAGCCTACGTAACGGTAAGTACTTCCTCAAGACATGAAAGTGAGGTCATAGAGATGCTTATAGAGTCTCCGCTTGTTACAGAAGCCTACTGGATGAGTGGGAAATGTGGGATATGGTTGA
>JAUQYT010000118.1 GCA_030587605.1 Candidatus Njordarchaeum guaymasense | reverse complement strand
CGGGTCGGGCAAACCGGCAAAACCAGAAACCCGGCACTAACTCTCAGACAGGGCGTCCGGAGACTTAGAACAATCCTCCAGCTTAACAAGAGTTAAGCCTCCTTTTTTCGGGTTTGAAGGGAGAATAGATGTATCACCTCATTGGCGGATTCACATTTGGGAGTTAGGGTTATATATGGTTGATGTTGAAGACTCAGACCAAGAGGAACGGGAGAGAGATAGAGTGGGTTTGGTTTAGGATATGAAGAAACTTGAGAGTCTGAAATGGAATTCTAAGTGGGTAACTCACCTTGGCTGCATCAAGGGTTGCTTAAAATACCTGAATATGAATGTTTCTGATGCTTGGTTGTATGGTGCAACAGGACACGCATTCATTATCAACATACATGAGGTTGTCTGCCCAAGTGGGCCTACGGCTTGGAGAACTGAAATGCTATTCAAACTTGGGAGAAACGTTGGCTACAACATAGAAGGGGTCATCAGTCACAAATCGGCAGATGACTTCGCCGAAAAACAGAGACTTGCTCACCAGAAGGTCATGAAGGCCATTGATGAAGGCTTGCCCTGTTATGGTTGGGAACTGGATATACCTGAGTACTATGTTGTCCACGGCTATGACGAAGAAGGATACTACTACAGGGACCTCGACAACTCCGAGAAGGGACCTAAGCCGTGGAAGAAACTAGGCGACACGGGAATCGGAGTGTTGGAGATGTACGTCATAAAGCCCGGAAAAGCCGCAGAAGACCATGCAACCGTCAGAGAATCATTCCGATTTGTGTTGGAACATTCCCAAAGTCCATCGAAATGGATTTATCCAAAGTACAGGGCAGGATTAGCAGGGTTTGACGCTTGGATAGGCGCGTTGGAGACAGGAAAGGCTGACGAATTCGGAAATGCCTACAATGCGGCAGTGTGGAATGAATGCAGACACTTCGTCCCAGTGTTCTTGAGGGAAGCAAAGGAACGGTTGAATGCGGAACTGGATTCTCTGTTTGATGAAGCCATTGTACACTATGAAGAGGTCGCTCGAAATCTGAAGGAGATGACTAAGGTATTCCCATTTACGGGTCCCAACACCAAAGGAGAAGAGGTCAGAGACACTCAACGTGTCAAGGAAGGACTCAGTCTCCTCAAGACTGCAAAGGAAGAGGAAGCATCAGGGCTAAGGACGTTGGAAGAGCTGCTGAAGAGAATGTGAATTGTCTGGCAATATTACAGGATACCAGGGATGCGGATTTCTTTCCTGCAATTCTGGATTGTTCTATAGACTCTTCAACTTTCCAACTTTCCCCGACAGCGAAAGACTTGGCATAGGACGCATAGACTTCCAAGAATTCATTTACGCCCCAAAAAAGATAGGCTACAAAGGATGCATGATCATGGAGTTCAACCAGGTCCTAGCCCCGAAACCTTGAAGCAGGCGATAAGCTACGTACTGGGAAAAGTATATCAAAAAATCAAACCATAGAAAACCCATAGATGAGATCGCGAGAGAATCACTGCCTCTTGGAATTATTATAGAGCAATTGGAGCCATACGAAAACAAGTGGGATCAGTTGGGATTGGATTGATTTGTCAGTCTTCTACCACAAGATAAGTCTACAGAACCTTCAATTCCGGTTTGTAGAATGCCTACGAACGAAAAGACTAAGACTTACCTGCGTACATCAAGCTCTTGTTTGTCCTGACATTAATATGCCTGTACCGACTCCTCAGTTTAATTGATAGAGAAGAAGAAGAAATGAGGATGAGGAAAAAAAAGCATGCACGCCCTATTGGAGTGGAGCCCAGCGTTGACGAGAAGTGGGAGGCGTGTAAAGTCCTCTACTGGGGTTCATGATTCTCGTCGCGCAAGCAATAGCCATACTTCTCGGCCTGGAAGAACTCAGTACCTTGAAAGCTAGCTTAACAATACGGATCTTCCTCGCCATGTTGCTCGACGCAGTATACGAAGAATTTGAGTATAGATTTAGAGGAGAAAAGTGGCGGCCACTGCTTTTCTGATTTGAAATATGAATCGAACGTTCCCTACTATCCTCAAGGTAGCAGGATTATTCATTTCCCCGCGAAAGTAGTCCTTACCCGTCCGAACGAAGTCTGTCCAAGGACTTCACAATGGGGGCAAAACTCAAAGACTGGGTTCAACGCGCGCTAACCAAAGGACTAAACTGATGCGAGACAGAAAAAGGCGGGATATGATCGGCTTCCGTTGACCCAGCTATTTGCCATATTTTGTATGACTTCAATATGTCCGAGGTCAGTTCTATCATCAGGACTCTCCGGGCTGGGAAGTCGTCTTCTATACGGTGCCATCTTAGATTAGTTAGTGTGTTCGGCCTCATTCCTGACTCGTAAAGCATTATGCAAATTGCCTTGTCGCTAACGTTAGAATGATCTAGTAGGGTTTGGATCTCATCTCTGGTCATGTCTCAGTTGTGGTATTGTACATAGGCATGTTCTAGGCGGATAGGCTCAACTGGCAGTTCATAGAGAACCAATGCTGTAAGGCGCTATATACTTTTGTTTCTTACAACAACACTTCGAGTCCTCTTTAACACTTCAGATTTCTCGATCAGTATGGGACATTCTGACCATTTTTCAATATTGCTACATCTATCTTTTTCAAAATAGTCATGAACCCTATTGATGCTTTCTTTGAAGCAGTCTTTAAGGAAAGGACAGTACATTCCTTCTCAAGCTAAATTATCTACGAAGCCTATATTAGGAATTGTGAAGAAGAAATACATAACTTTGTTTCTCGCACATATCGGTTTAAACTCTCTCGAAAGCTAGTTGTGCTTCATTCGGTTACTATGATTCTAAATCTTTTTTCTTCTAGAGCAGTCTTCTCCCATGATCTCCTATGACGCATTGTTACGTATGTTTGTCCAGTTTTCATTGACGTAAATTTGAATTCTTCTTTGCCGCCTCCCCCTATGGCTGCTGAAGGGTGCTGCTCAAGTCTTTTCTCCTTCAGTTCCAGAATCTCTCTGTCAAATTCTGCTTCCCAAGTGTAGCCAGTAGTCGGGATTGCCTCTAGGGATATCGCGAATTTTCTTCCTACGCGTGTTCTTATTTCTTCGGTACTCATCTTTGAGTCAGTGCCACAAGAGTTGATACTATACACGCGTAAATAAAGTTTAAAAAATAGGGGGGAGCAATGATTCGGCTTTCTTCCTTCCTTCCAGTTCCATCAAACAATCTCGATTTCTACGATGACGTCGTTGTAGTCTCTGTCTCCAAGCCCGTAGAGGTCTTCCCACCTGAGCTCCCACTTGTAGGCACCTGTCTGCACTTTTGTCACATGGTCGCAAGCATCGCCATTCAAGGAATGATTCGTGTAGAAGGTGAACCCTGGAGGAGTTTTTAGGGCAAAGATCAATCTTGTTCCTGCTGCGAACGTTCCAACGTCGAACGTTTTGCCAACTTCAGAATTTGTTGCTTTGAAGATCAATTTGTCCATTGGCCTGAAAAGTCTAAACGCGTTGTCAAAGGCGGCGGCTTTGCTCTTGAAGCTCGCAACCACTTTTCCGGCCTTGTTCACTAATATGTCGTCCCTTATGCTTGGGAACTCTACGTTATAGAAACAGAACCTTGTCCCTATCCCGCACTCTCCATAGGCGATCCTGAACCATCCTGCTTCTCCCCAACCGCGTCCCCAACTATTCTTGCATATCCAGTA
>JAUQYT010000355.1 GCA_030587605.1 Candidatus Njordarchaeum guaymasense | reverse complement strand
TTCAACTATGTCACCAAACTTCAGTTTGAGGAGCCCCGAGACCGCTGTCTTCCTTAGAGTTCTATAGGGCTCTCGACCAAGGAGTTCACAGAAGGTCGTGTGGAATTCAAGGACATTTGTGATCCAGTTATTCTGAAGGATCCTATGGGTGGTCCCTCCCATGATTTCTATTATGAGATTCTTATCGTCAGCAGAAAATGCCAAGCTCACTGATTGCGTACCGTATGGCAGATCGTTTGAGAATTGACACCAGTCGGCTGTGATCCGGACGGAGTCGGAGACAATGGAGAAGATGGAATACGCTAGTATTTTGCTAAATGCCGCAGACAGATGTTGCCAGATATTTGGGTCTTGCACATTCAAGAGCAGAATACTGGGCGGAATAGGAGGCGCATTCTTCAGGACTGTCTCACCAGCCAGTCCCTCGGTTTCCTGACGGATCCTAGCGATGTCACTCTCGCGCTTGGTAGTTCGAGACGCATCCGAAAGAGATGCAAGTTCGGTCGTGGGCACGATTATGAAGGCGCCATTCTCTGAGGGTCGCAGACCTTTTGGATGATGCACGATCACCGCGTACAGCCTGTTCAGATTCTGGACATATCTACGGAAGAAATCCCATGGTGAGCGTCCAGCAAACCAATCGCAAAAGTTCTTCAGTTCGTACCAAAATTCCAGACTGATAAATTTAGGCTGTCCCGCTTCTATGTTTGCATACTCAGATAGCGTCCTCTTGTTCACTGTGATTTCAAGTTTGACAGAAACCTTCCTCACTTTGCACACTGTTAAGTGAGAAATCAGGTCAAGGACAGTCTGTGGAGCATCACAGTAGTCATGGCTGGAGTAGATCTCACCAAAGGAGCTTAGCAGTCGTGAGCACTCACGGCAGGCCTCCCACGACTCACCAAAGACGCGCGCGCTCGGATCATACGAGCAGTCCTCATACAGGCGCAGAACCTCTTGTCTTCTTTCTCTTGTCATAGTCACCGTGAGCTCAAAAAGCCCTTTGGCTTCGAGAACGGCGTGCCATAGGGTTGCTAGAGTCTGGCGAGTCAGATCAAGCAAGCCCTTCGTGCACCGCTCGGGCATTGAAACTTTGATGTCATCAGATGTTTCGCGTAGTGCCACAGTGGGGTCTGACAGGAGACTGTCTATGGACACCAATATGGTACCTAGGCTGCCTTCAGGCAATTGCTGCTCCACTTCTCTGGGCCTATGTGACCAAGCTGTTCAAGTCGTCAACTCTCTTGCCTTTCACCACAGTGTTTGCAGGAATCAGAGGCTCTCCACCGTACTTTGGAACAATCGATGAGCCGACTACCAGAGCTACCTTCCTATCTCCGCGTTCGCAAAAATGGATTTTCTTGCCACACTCATCATACCTAAAGCGTATCTCTATGCCGTCCATGTCAACCACCATTCTCGCAGGCGCCACGTAGGGAAATCTAATTTCGGAAACCCTACTCGAAAGATTCGCGATGATTGATGAGATTTCCACCTCTCCGGCTCGGACGGTTGCGCTGAGACTCTTGGCGATCTCGCCGCTGGTAGGAGCTGACTCAAGAGCACAGAAACCTGGGAAATACGCAGAAGGATGGACCTGGTAGACGAGTGCAGTTTCGTAACTCGGCTTCCCTGTCCTCCTCTCTACGTAGGGATAAACAAGGCACTTCTTGACGTTCTCTGGGACTATAGCATTTGATATGGCGCTCAGTCGGGATGTTTCCCTAACAATCTGCAGCACACTTGCCTCGAAGTCGAAGCGAAGAATCGCGAAACGAGTCAATCTTCCCAGAACGAACAAAGAGAAGAATATCGCTCCCGATCTTGATTTCTTCTCTTCACGGTACCTCCCAGCGAAATTCTCCATGAAAGTCTGCCAATAGGATTTGGTTCTGCCTCCCTTCAGTACATTTCGCAAAGATTGCGCGGTGTCCTTCCCGTGACGCGTCCTTTCAAAGCCTAGGGCGACGCACTTTTTTGAAAGGGGTCTGTGCGTCTCGCTGGAGAGGCATGTCCTTAGTGCTTCGAGTTCCGTTACGTTCTTCGAAAAGTATTTGCCATTGAGTGTTGTGGCAAGAGCTTCGGGCTCCTCTTTCTCCTTTTCGCAGATGTACACGGAGGTGAAGATCATACGGAAGTTCTGCTCTTCCTTTCTGAGCTGTCTCGACAATTCTTCTCATCCCGCAACGTAGAGACATTCTGGTAAGAGATGGCCGGACTGGCAAAACGATCCGGATGTCAAGAGATCTGCAGGCAGCAGATGCGTCGCCATCGAGATCGGAGATCGGGGAGCCTTTCTGGCATCCGAACTCACGTTATCCACCAATCTTGATATGCAATATCCCTATTCTTAGAAGTTTCCGTCTTTCGATGTTTTCGACTACGGCAAACTTTCGCTGTTATAATGTGGCATGCAGTCAGCTCGCGCGATTGCTGGTAGATGGCTCGAAATATCGGTATTGATCTTTGTTCTTATGCTTGTTGGAGAAGCGGGACATGCAAAAACAAAGAAACCGTTGGTCATGAAGGCGTTGCTTGGGGTATAGGGAAGAAAGCTACAGGTCTTGAAATGATTCGCACACTCGACGAGAAAGATCTTGCCAAGTTCATTGTAGAAGCACCGCGATTGTGGGTTGGCGACATTGTGGAGATTGGAAAAGACCGATTGAACAGTAACCGGATTATCCGCCACGATGGAACCAATAAGAATGGAGCAAGCTAACCAGATATCCCTATGCCTGAGAGTAGGTCGGATGGCACGCGGCAACGAAAGGGTCTCCGAAATCCGCGAGATGGAAGACCAAGTAGCTTACCGAAAGCTTGGGGTGATGCTGGATGCTTCGCTTCCTAGCATTCTTGCGATTGTCCCTAGATCTCCTTTGTACTTCGTTCTTAAGAGGACGCTGATGCCATTTCGCAGTAGTAGAATAGTGTTACTATCAAGGAGTGGTGCGGCCGCCGGGATTCGAACCCGGGTCGTTGGCTATCTTCGTTTCGTTCTTGGAAGGCCAATGTCCTAGACCAGGCTAGACTACGGCCGCGTACGATCCTCATCAGTTCCTCTTTCGAGTCATGCCCACGGCATCGAATCTTCCGTACTTTGGTCTTATGGCTTTTTCTATCAGCTTGTGTCTCGCTTTCTCTCCCAAGAAACTTATCAGGCGATCCTTCATACTTCTCAGCTATTAGAGAGGAAGATAC
>JAUQYT010000107.1 GCA_030587605.1 Candidatus Njordarchaeum guaymasense | reverse complement strand
TCATGGCGATGTCTTCGCCGAATCGGTAGGCTATGAAGACTATGAGTGAGATTCGGCTAATGTTGATGACTGGAAGCATCAGAAACCCGATGAGTACTAAGGCGATTTTCTTAATGATTGATCCCCGAACAACTAGAACAAGAAAGGCTGCGAACATGGCGAATGCTATTAACGAATAGATGCCAGAGCATGCTTGATCGACTGTAAATTGTATTGGAGTTGAGGAGCTGTTGAGTACTATAATTGGAGATCCGTACTCTGATGATAGGCCAACAGGTATGCCCAGTGTCTTCAGGACTGTGAATGAGTCTTGTGCGTTGAAGTTTCCTAGTATGCCTCCTGCACTTGAGGTGATTATGGACGGTGGAGGCGCTAGAAAGATCAGAAACAAAATTGGAAATATTAGGGCTGTGAGTGTTTTCAAGTTGAACAGGGTTAAGGTAATTCCTATTAGGAAAAGCACGAGGGAAGCAACATGGAATTCGATTGGATAGAAGGTGTATGACCCGTACCAATACAGTAAGAAGGCTGAGAGACAGACTGCGATTCCTGTGATCTCTCCGAATGAAACCAAACTGCTCTTTCGCTTGAGCTTCTCTGCACTGAGTAAGGCTTTTGAGAGTTCTTTTCTTCTGTATATCAAGAAAGCGGCAAGAAATGGTACTAAGATGATGTGGTTTGTGGCTTCGTTCTGTAGAGCTTCATTGGCCAGTATGGAGAGATCTTGCCAATAAAGGATCAAAACAGTTAGGATTATGAGGAAGATGGAAACGATTGTGAAACCTGATTTCCTCACTTTTTCCAAGATCTGGCGACTAGACTTCATATTCTCACTAGCGGTTTAGAGCGCATGTGCTAAACTACTCTTGTGGCCCTAAATTGTAGTCGTAGTCAGCTACGACCTAGCGATAGACTGGAATTACGTGTGTCATACTTCACCTTTAACATGCGTACTGATCGTCCGCAACTCTGGAAATCGGACATTGCGCGCTAATCCATGTGCGAGTGTTTCAGATTGTTGAATGATTGTATTAGTCTTCTAGCTGTGTTTTCCCAAGAAAAGGTCTTCGACCTTTCTAAGGCTTTTTCTCCCATTTGCTTTCTGAGTTCAGAATTAGATAGCAATTTACTGACGATTTTCTGCCATTCCTCAACATTTGGCTCGAGCAGAAAGCCTGCGTCACTGACTATCTCGGGGACGCCGCCTCTATTGCATGCTACTATTGGTTTGCCGCAAGCCATTGCTTCAAGAACCACTAGTCCGAAGGTGTCGATGGTGCTAGGAAATAGGAAAACAGAACATCTCTGCATCAATTTGACGCATTCCGAATCAGATGGAGAAGGAATGATTTCAAACCTGTCTGAAATCTTCAACTTCTCAGCAAGTCTTTCAAGTTTCTCCTTGTACCAAGGGTATCTAGTTTCAAGGTCTCCGGCGATTACCAATGAATTATCACGGTCTGTTTTTTGCATAGCCCACATTGCCAGCTCCAAAGACTTCTCAGGATCGATTCTTCCCAGATATAATGCGAAGGGCTCTTCTTCTCCTGTTGGACAGAACTCGGAGTGGTTAACACCTGATGGAACAACTGCCGTTCTTCTCTGCCCGATTATCCCAAGCGCTCGCGTGTGCACAAGCGTGTACTCACTCTTTGTATGAAACATAGCAAGTCTTCTAAGACTTTGCTTCTCCCAGATTCCAACTGGAGGCAAATTGAGTAGCCTATTCACGATTCTTGTTTGCGCCGGCCAATCCTTAGGAGAAAGTGTTGGAACCACGCAGAGAGAAACTATGCCGGCTCTTTCTCTAAGATGGTAGAACCATGGCGGCAACCAATGCGTCTCTCCATGGTATTGAAGAAAGGAGACCTGGCATCCCATGTCAGCGATTCTTTTGCTTATGTCCATAACATGAAACGTATGTGGCAAATAGTAGCCGAGCCTCTTTCCTGCGTCGATAAGTGGGTTCTCCTTGTGACCTGTGAAAACCTGCGCGCGCGCTAGAGCTCCACTGGACCGGGCACCCACGACTTCCACGGGTAAAGAGAGATACTCTTTGAAACAGATTTGTTTGTCAAGTTTGGTGGTGAAGATTCTGACTTCGTGTCCCAGATTCTGCAGGTGAGGAGTTACCTCGTATAGGAATCGTCTGGACCCAGTTCTTGGGGACAAATCAGGATCCACAAAGGCGATTTTCACGTAATCAACTTCTCTCGAATTGCTGAACTATTATCGAAAACTATTTGCTTGTCTTGAACTTTTGGGGAAGCCGAGGTCGATGTAGGTGCAGAAACACTCAAAGTCGGAGAGCCTTGAGATGTGGCTTT
The DNA here is from genome assembly GCA_030587605.1 of Candidatus Njordarchaeum guaymasense. Lineage (GTDB taxonomy): Archaea > Asgardarchaeota > Njordarchaeia > Njordarchaeales > Njordarchaeaceae > Njordarchaeum > Njordarchaeum guaymasense. The sequence continues at coordinate 374 of JAUQYT010000107.1, read as the reverse complement.
TTACCATATGTCAACAGTGCTCGAGCCATCCTTGATTACAACAGACGTTACTTTAGTTGTTCCAGCATCAGAATAGAAGACATCTTTGCGAGATGCCGATATTAAGCTGACAGTTGTAGAGCCTGAAGCCACGGGATTTCCGTATTGATCTTGTCTCTGAACAGTAATCACTAAGGAAAGCGCACCCGCTATTACAGACTGGGCTGCACCGACCGTAAAGGTTAGTTTGTACGCGATCTGAGTGAAAGTGGCTGTAACAGAAGTCGTCCCATTAATAGTGACGAAAATAGGATTCAATGAACTAGAGATGTCACCACTCAAAGCGCTCAAACTCAACCCCGCAGTGGGAGCGGCCGTCAAAGTGATCACATCAC
>JAUQYT010000283.1 GCA_030587605.1 Candidatus Njordarchaeum guaymasense | reverse complement strand
TTGGTATCTTCTCCCCATCTCCATCGCTATCATATACTCATATGCCTGGAGCCTAGTAAGCAGATTTGTCCTGTTCCCGACCCGGACGTTTCCCGCGACCGCCCCTACAGCCGGGTTAGAGAAGTATTTCGCAATGTTTGAAAGGGACTTAACCTCTACGTGAGTGTCAGCGTCCACGATGAGGATAACGTCTCCTTTTGCCAAGCGCAGGCCTAGGTTGACGGCTCTTGCCTTCTTTCCACTGGCACTCTCTCGTCTGATGAGTTTTATTAATCCTCTCCGCGAATATTGCTCTGCGATTCTATGTGTTTTGTCAGTGGATCCATCATCTACCACTACGACTTCCTTCCTAGGATAGTCACTTTCCAAGAGGCACTGTATGCTTTTCTCTATAACCTTCTCCTCGTTGTGGGCTGGAACTATGACTGAGACGTAGGGGAAGCGCTCGTGCTGAACTTTCGATTTCCTAAGGTGGATGTACACCTCTTGACCCAGTAAGAGGATAGATTTACAGATAACCCGCGGCAGATCTATCAGAATCGGCACAAAGAGTATAAAGACTGTCTGCCACAAACCGAAGACCGAGAATGGGTCTGTAGGCCACATTCTAGACGCTAACTCTGCCAGATTGTTTGACTCTGCCCCGGAATATAGCGCTCTGCAACTCCTCCCTGTTTGCGCCTTGTATGATCTTCATCTTGTAGTATTCTGCAAACTTTGCAGCATCCCCAGGAACCTCGCATGTCGTTACAATCAAGCCATGATCGGCGATGGTATCAAGAACCTGAACATAAAGGATCAAAACTTCGTCGACTCTTAAGCTGGGGTTTTCCTCTTTGGCTTTACATTTCACCAGGAGAACCTCTTCAATCGGCATTTCAAACTTTCTGGCAACAATGTCTATTTTGTGTTTCATTCCTGAATGGCCGATCATAATTTTGCGTATTTCAGTGTCGTATCCGCACAGGTTCAGCAGTGTGGCGACATGTTTTCTGAACGATTGCCTATACAGCTGGTACATTCTTGGTTTCCCCAGTTAGGCCAAGTTCGGAGAGGATACCCACCTCGAGTTCCTTTACGGCTCGGTCCAGTTCCCTGGCTTCCGTAGAAGTTATCCCGTAGTAGTCTGCAAAGAATTTTGCGTCTGGACTCAACTTCGGAACAGCGATTATTACTATTTTGTGGGCACCCACATCCTGAGCTTTCGCAAACAACCTCAGAACCTCCTCGGGTTCAACCTGGGTCTGAGAAACGCTTATGCCAATAGCTATCCTGTGCTCGAGGGTTCCCGATTTTAATACCGCGAAAATGTCAAACTCATGTTTGGCACCTGACCGGCCCTCTACAGTTGAATTCTGAATCCGATATCCGCGTTTTCTAAGAATCTCCTCGATTTGGCGCTTCGGTCGAATTTCAATAGAAACTTTTTCCCTCATAGACTCGTTCAGCGCATAGGCGTATATGTCCCTCTCCCCGGCTTCCTCTTGTGGAAAATTCGACTTACACTTGATACACCGCAGGTAGTTTAGGGGTTCGTGGAAAGTTTCTTTGCAGTCTCTGCATTGGTGTAGGATGCCTACCCTCAAGTAGTCGACCCCGATCTGTCTCAACTCTTTCCTGCATTTGGGGCAGGCGAATCGATTTCCTTTTCTGAACTCTTCCTCAAAGTCCACGTGCCCACACGTGAGGTGTTCCAACGCGTTGTTTCTCGAAAGGTTAAAACCTCTGCAGTTCGGACAAGAGGGGCTCAACTTAATCTGAAAGCTTCCGCATTTCGGGCATCGGTAATTCTTGTCATAAAATTCTCTTTCCAATATTCCCTGTTCATGGAGACTATTCAGAATTCTTATTGTCTTTTGGCTTCCAGTCTCCAGTATGGCATTCACAGCAGGATAGCTGATCCCATCCTCGGCTGAAAGGTCATATTCCGGCGTGATCCTTCTTACTCGGCCGTCTAGTAACCTATCTAGCAGCCTGATTGTCCTAGAGTTGAAGTCTGTATCAACCAAGTCCTTCTTGCTCAAAGTTGATACTCCCACTCTTAAGGCGCGAGCGCAAAAACTTGACTTCTATCTTCCTAACGTGGTCTGAAAACCTGTAATCTTTCTTGCATTTGTAATCGAATCCAAGATGGGAGCAAAGATTCTTCAGGATGTAGTTCTCTATGACGTTGGCACCTGAACCGAGCATCTCCTCTAAGCCTTCAGCGAAAACTTCCAGTTCAACCGGGATATTGTTTCTCCTTAGGGAGAAGTTCTTTTCTATATAATTGTAGATGAACCGGACAGCCGGTTCTCCCAAGACATCCCTTATTCCTTGATCTACCACCTCTAATAGTACGTTGTCAAAAATCTTCTGAGCATTGAGTTGCGGGGTCAACTCTTGAGGGGGCAAACTTGATTCCACCTCAAGAGTATTTTGTTTCTTTGTTATCTATGGTTAGTGTCACCTTGTTTCCGAATTGTCGGTCACAAAATCCTCAGTATTGAATAACCTTCAGAATGGACTGTCCTAGCCATTATCTTCTATGGCAGCAACTTGGTCGAAGATCTGCCTCGCCTGAGGCTTCGATGAGAGTCATTCTTTGCGGTGTTCCCGCTCAAGCTTCCGGACGCGGGTTTCTATCCACTCCTTAACTTTTTCTTCGGTCATTCTTTCCGCTTCTTCCTGTTCCTTCATCTTCTCCTCGACAACTTTCAGCAGACTCTCAGGGTCGAAAGGCTTCATGATGTATGCATCTGCTCCAAGGTTTAGGGATTCAACCGCGTTTTCAAGGCTGGCGTGTCCAGTGATCATGATCTTCATCATCTGGGGAGTTTGCTTATGGATCTTGGTCAGTAGCTGTGTGCCTTCCATGTCTGGAAGCTTGATGTCCAGCAACGCGATGTTGTAGAACTGTGCCTCAGACTTTTTGACGGCCTCTCGGCCGCTTTCCGCTGTGTCAACAATGTAACCCTCAGAAAGAAGTATATCTTTGAGGCTCTTGAGGATTGCCTTGTCGTCGTCCACAACCAGTATGCTTTTCTTCTTATCCAGTTTGACTCACCTCCCTCGTATGCGGTATACTCACTGTAAATGTGGAACCTCTGCCCAACTCTGATTCAACATTGATGCTGCCTTTGTGGGCTTCCACAATCCTTTTGCATACGGGTAAGCCGAACCCTGTTCCTCTAGGCTTGGTGGTGAATAATGGCTGGAAGAGCTTGTCTAAGTTCTCTTTGGGTATGCCTACACCTGTGTCTTCGATGCTGATGATAGTAGCATTCTCTGTTGGTTCAGATCTTATTGTCAATTGACCTCCGTCGGGCATAGCCTGTAATGCGTTCGTGAGTAGATTCGTGAACAACCGCCTCATCAATGAGGGGTCGACTATTATATTCGGAAAGTCTTTCGGAATCTCCGTGGAGACTTTCACGGTTTCAGGAATCGTCAAGACTGAGAGCGTCTCATTGATCAATTGGTATAAGCTGGTTGGAACAAGCTCAGGTCTCAACGGTTTCGCGTAATCTTGAAGATCAGAAACGATCTTGTTCATATATTCGATCTGTTTTGCCACGTTTCCAAATAGCTCTTCGATGCCCATTTCCGAGAGGATTTCCCGGCATCTGGGCGGAATCTCTTTCACCATATTTTTCCCCAGATAAAGGAGATTGGATATGACCTGCAATGGGTTTCGGAGGTCATGGCCCACCATGGCCGCTGTCTCACCTATAGCAGCCATCCGCTCAGCTTTGAGAAGCCGTTCCTGCGCCTCCTTTAACTCCTTTG
>JAUQYT010000079.1 GCA_030587605.1 Candidatus Njordarchaeum guaymasense | reverse complement strand
GGGCAGTCTTGGGTTGTGTCGGAGTATGAGCCTTGGGAATGTCCCCCTGAATTCTGCGGTTGGGCATGGGCTGATATACAGAAGATTGTTTGGGGTATGAGTCGCGGCGGTCCCAGATTGTTTGTCACATGCTGTACAGACGGTTTCAGACCGGTATTCTTCTTGCTCGAGAGAATTACAGTCAAGCAAATTTCGTGAGCGCGATGCTTGGTTCAAAATTTCATAGTAGGGCATTCCCACTCTTCATATTGCTCTTATTATTCGACAATCTGTTGAGGAACACAAATGAGAAAAGACGATATCCCATTCTCAGAGAAAATCGCCAATGGTTTCTCAAGGAAGGTATCCATGAGGAGTAATCTCTTGCTTTCCCAGATTTTCTCTAGTTCATGCTGGTCCAAAACTATTTCACTGAGCATTTTGCACAGGAATTTTCATTTAATCGGACAGATTCTTGAAATACTTCAATTTCATACTTACATATATCGTTAACTAAATCCTCTAGATCTTTGTGACAAGAACTAGAAGATGCTCAGTATCCATTGATCTTACAAGCAAAGCCATTGCCGCAATAAATTCTCTTAGCGACACTCCTTTTCCTTCCATCAGTTCTTCGTCGATTCCTTGGCAGTATGATCCACGCACAAAGAGATTGTTGTCCCCGAACTCTCAAAGTAGCATTTCATCCTTTAGGCTATATGAGTCTTTATCTGGAACTGCCCCGATTGCCACTTTTTGTCCAAATAGTCTGGCTCTGTAGAAAAATGAGAAGTGATTCGGCGCATTTAGAAGCAGAGAAGGAACAAGAGAAAAGTTCTTCGTTTCGCTGAGAAAATGAACAGAGAATAGAAGAGCTTTTATAAAAAAGAGGAGAGTTTGTGCGACTTACTGAAGAATACTGTCGGAATCCGACTTGTGAAGAGAAACTCATGCACCACTAGTGCCGACAGGTGTATCCCTAGCGTTTTCATTTCGGCTTACGGAAGATTTCCCCTCCGTGAATGTTGCCGACTTAACAGGTTCGATTATCGCGCCCGCTGGTGATTGGTACGACCGGCCAGCATACGGGGAAAGACATATAGCATTGTTTTCGGAAGAATCCGCTCCTGGAACCTCGCTTCTCTACATTAAACCGGGCAGTAAAAGGAAACCCCGTAATATGTACGTGCTTAATCAAACTTATTCAGTCATCTCCGACTGCAGATTTCAGATTCCATGAGTTTTTCATGACGGGGTCAAGAGACTTAGGACTAGGGTGGAGAGGCTAACTAGAACCAAGAAAGCCTTTTATTGCGATTCAGAACCTTCAAGTGAACGCATCTGTATCTGGGTGTTGCAGGTGAAGCTTGCGGAGAGAATCAGGGAAGAATTTTCATTCGTTAAGGGAAATTACTTGATACTGATTGTGAGCCTAATTCTGATGGATTTCGCTGCGGAAATACCGGGGACGTATTATTCGGACTATGTCATTCAGCTCGGGGGAAGCCCAACCATCTTAGGATTGATCAGCTTGATCTCAATGCTGGCTCTAGCATCCATACAGTTCCCCGGAGGATATCTAGCAGACAAATATGGAAGACGATGGCTCATATCAGCCCTGACATTCGGCGTTGCACTTTCACACATTTTCTATGCAGCTGCTCCAAGCTGGCATTTCATCGTGATCGGAGCAACGATGGGGAACCTATTCCGTCTTTATCAACCAGCAGAAGACGCTATGATGGCGGATTCGCTTCCACAAGAAAAACGCGGAATGGGATTCTCGATAATCAACTTGATAATGAGTGTTTCAACAACACCTTCTCCTATTCTTGCCCTGTTGTTGGTGACTACTCACGGATCAGTGATGGGGATGAGAATAGCGTACACAATTGTTCTAGCTTTGTTTCTTCTGGCGGCAACAGTCCGACTAAGACTTAGGGAAACCATGAAGAATTCTGAGAGGCTAGACCTGAGAGAAGCATTAGGTTCTTATCCCAAAGCATTTCGGGAAGGGGTATACGTTTGGAAAGTCGTACCACGGTCAACACTGTCCCTTTTCATCTCGCAACTAATTCTCCGGTTCTCATTTGCCATGGTCATGAATCTCTTCTTGGTCTACGCATTCTATGTACTTCGGATAGGCGGTCCCCCCGATCCAACACTTTCGCCTCAGCTGGATCCGGCTCTCCAGCTCGCACGCGAGAGGTGGGGCTATGTTGGTATTGCTTTGTCCGTGGCTATGATAGCTTTGTCTATTCCAACTGGAAAGATGATTGACAAAATTGGCAGAAAGGTTCCTCTCGTCCTGTCTAGTCTGATAATGATCCCGGCCTTCTTAATTTTTGTCTACGGAAACTATCTAACTCTCTATATTACTATGATACTTGCCGGGTTTGGCATGATTCTCGCTTTCTCATCCTATCAAACGTTACTCGCTGATCTCGTGCCGCAAGCACATCGTGGGAAAGTCACGGGTTCCATCAACTTTTTCAGTTTCATATTCATGGCCATTGGTGGAATGACTGGCGGGCTATTATATGATAATGTATCACCACAGTCTCCTTTCCTTCTTATGCCGATCCTGGTCATCCTATCAGATCTGATAGTAGTATTCCACGTTCATGAACCTAAGCCGGAGGAAAGGCAAGCCTAAGCATCCTATAGACCTTGGCTAGCTCTTTCTCGGAATTGGTATCAACATCATGTAAGTTTTTCATTTCTTTCTCCTCTAGATCATTTCGCAGGAATGCATCGACTGTCTGCTTGAGGGGTGCGTGGCTTGTTGAGACAGAGGTCGGAATCGATTTACGTAGAGAAATATTTGCAATGCTATCTTGTGACATAACCATTTGATTCTTCTAGCAACAAAATCTTGGCCTTAGTCAGAATATGTTCTACGAGTGGCAGCACATTGATTGAGTCTAGGTCTCAGCCATTTTACGTTGTCCCAAATCCATCGGAAATAGGCTTCGTCATTGTCTTCGCTCGTGAGGACATATTCTCTAACGAATTCGTTGTGGCATTTCACAAGATCTGAAATCCGATTGTCACTCGACTCAGAGCCTTCAGAGTGCTTTCTTCCGAACTCGTGTGCGGGAATTTCCAGCGGAGTGAAAAAGTAGGGGAGAAAGATATACTCTAAGTTGACATTTATTCCGCTTCTTTTTAGCCCTTCCACAAGGTCTCTGCCGTGGAAATCCGAAATGCAGAGGCTGGATACTGCATGGTCGAATCTGCTGACAATATAGTTAGCCTCGTCCCGCAGGGCATCCTCTGAAGCTTCGACAAAGTCTGTGAGGAGATTCCTCCACTCTTTCACGTCGATCTTGCCAGTTAGGCTTGATCTAAGAATCATTCTGGCGATTTCCTCAGCCATGCGTGCAGAAAGATGAGCGAAAATAGGTTGCCTATAACACCAAACTCTCAAATACGGCCTCGTGCGCTTAAGGTCCCTCACCACTGCAACGATTGGTTTGACTGCGTACTCCCAAGATCTTATGGGTTCAGTGATTAACTTTAGTTCCAGCAATCGGTCTATGAACGACTGGTATGGTACTCCCTCAACTAACTCTTCCAGTATCCTTTCTAAGTCTCTTTGCAGGTTCAGGTATAAAACGTCAAATTCGCTACCCTCTAGCAGTGTAGCAACCCTTTCGGATGCAACTCGCAGGCTGCCGGGTGAAACCCAAATTCTGAGATGGCCTTGCATTACATGTCTGCTTTTCAAATCAGACATTCGAAATAAAAAGAGGGTGTTGTTGAGGGATCAATATTCCGGAGGCATACCTCCGTATCCGCCTGGGCCACCAGGAGGCATCTTGGGAGCTTTCATCTTTCCAGCGGCGATCACATCGTCGATCTTGAGGATCATTGTTGCGGCTTCAGTGGCAGATTTGATGATCTGTTTCTTGACAGCGAGAGGATCGTAGACCTCTAGTTCCTTCATGTCTTTTACTTTCCCTTCGAAGACATCTATGCCAGCCCATGTTTCGCCTTTCTCGTGGTGTACTCTAAGCTCAGAAAGTATATCTATGGGATCCAAGCCTGCGTTCTCGCCCAACGTAACCGCAACAGTGTCCACAGCCTCAGCGTAAGCCTGAACAGCCAGCTGTTCTCTACCTGGAAGAGTCGCAGCAAAATCCCTGAGTTCTCTGGATATTTCTAATTCTGGTGCTCCGCCACCACCCAGCAACTTGGGCTCCTGAACTACATCTCGCACAACGCATAGGGCGTCGTGAACCGAGCGTTCGGCTTCATCAACGATCCGTTCCGTTCCGCCTCGAATAAGAATTGCAACAGAACGCGGATTCTTGCATCCTTCGATGAAGGTCATCTTGTCGTCTCCGATCTTCCGCTCCTCAACCACCTCTGCATGACCAAGATCGTTCTCAGTAAAGTCGTCCAAGTTTGTGACCACCCTTCCGCCAGTAGCTTTAGCAAGTTTCTCCATATCGGACTTCTTTGCGCGTCGAACTACCATTATGCCCTCCTTAGCCATGAAGTGCTGAACCATATCATCTATGCCCTTCTGACAGACCACGACATTTGCACCAGCCTTCTTAACCTTCTTAGCCATCTCGCGAAGCATGTTCTCTTCTTCACGTAGGAACGCTTCCATCTGGTCCGGTGTCTCAATGTTTATTTTTGCGTCGAATTCTGTCTTCTCAACCTCAAGTGCAGCATCCAGAAGGGCGATGTTGGCGTTCTCTACTCTTTTCGGCATCCCTGGGTGAACGACTTCCTTATCCAGAACAATGCCCTTTATCAGCTTACTGTCAGTTATAGACTCACCTGGTTTCTTTTCCACCATGATATTGTCTAAGTCTGCCCTATATTCGTCTCCAACCTTTTGGGCTACATGTAAAATGGCGTCAACGGTTATTTCGGCCAGTTGCTCCCGATTCTCGGCTACAAGCTTGGTAATCAAAGAAGTCATGGCAACCTTTCTCAAGTCTTTCTTCCCTGTGGGGTCCACTGGAATCGCTATCTTCTCGAGGATTTCAAGGCTTTTGTTCGCTGCTTTGCGGTATCCGTCGATTATCACCGTCGCGTGCACATTCTTGTTGATCAGTTCCTCAGCTTTGCTCAGCAGTTCGCCAGCTACGACGACCGCTGTTGTAGTTCCGTCCCCCACCTCGTCGTCTTGGGTCTTCGCTACTTCAACCATCATCTTTGCAGCGGGATGCTCGACATCCATCTCATCCAGGATTGTGCGACCGTCATTCGTGATGGTAACATCACCCAAGCTGTCCACAAGCATCTTGTCCATGCCCTTGGGACCTAGCGAGCTCTTAACGGCCTCGGCTATTATCATAGCAGCCATAATATTATTGTGCTGAGCATCTCTACCTCTTGATCTGGTGGCTCCCTCCTTTAATATCAGGACAGGTACCCCACCTGCTTGTGCTGACAAAGTTGTTTCCTCCACCAACCTTCCTATTGTTAAACAATTCAGTTGAAAAGGAAAATTATATACTTTTCGTTTCCTTAAATACAACAAGGTCGAAGAATCGTTCGAGGGACATAGGGGCGTGAAAGCGACATCGCATAAGAAGAGGAGAAGAGTCTTGTAGACGATCTTCATAGGAATCGTTGCTCGGCGACATACATGAGATGCTTAAAGGATCTAGAAAAGGAAAAATGTCTAGCTGATACTTCCTAACTGTAACTCAGACACCTGAGGGCACAAGGTCTACGCGAAGGTTGGCAAAGACACGGATGCCAACGAGTCGATGGGAAGGCTTCAGCGGCGGTATCCCGGCGTCCGTATGCAAATGAGGGGCGGAAAGCGACCAATTAGAGAGACATCTGCCAAATCAGTTGACGAAGCAGATAAAGATGAGGCGATGAATGAACCTCAAATTCCAGAGAAAACAGATTCTTTCTTCATGCATTTCTTTCAAGCCGAAATATGCGAGTCTCCTTCTTCAATCTGGTGAGACGCGTAACGATTTCTGAGCTGAAATAGCCCGCGTCACCGATTTTTTGTTGTTTCCCTAATCTTCCAGAAATTTCCGGAAGAATATCTCGCCTATTCCTCCCTCATTTATTCCTGCAATGTATCCGCATTCCTCAAATCCAACTTTCCTGTGCCATGCCTGCGGCTCAGGCTCATTTGCTTGAGACGAGCTGTACAAGACGCGATGTCCGTTTCTGACTAGGTACTCATCTAGAAACTTCATCATCGCGGTCCCCACGCCCTTTCTCCGGTATTCCTCCGTAACGACTATCAGACTAACGTACGGGATTTTCAGCCAAAGATATTCTATACGGAGGTACCCGACCGGTTTGGCATCAACCTCAGCGAGGATCACTGCTTTTTCTTCTATCTTCCTTCTGATCATGTCTTCGCTAACATGTTTATAGTCTGACTTGATACAAAAGTCCAAATCTCCCAACTCAGCAAATCTGGTTCTGATGGATGACCTTTCCCACATTCTCTCTCCCCTCACTTTGCGTGCAACCATAGGAAAGTAACTACTATGATTCGCATCTCTCGCTCTTATACTACTCTCTCCGATGGCACAACTGAGCACATTCAATAGAGAGAGATAGGAAACATAAACCTCTTAAAGGATCATATCCATACAGACAGCTAAAGGAAGTGTTGGCGAGATGGGCACGCATTCGGTTAAGCGGGCACGAGAATTCGAAATCTTCCACCAGAAATTCTACTCCATAGTGTCGGAAGAAAGTAAAGTTGAGAGAATCGCAACTGATTTTCAATTCACTGAAGGACCTGTTTGGAACGGTCATGATGGTTTCCTGCTGTTCAGCGACATACCAGCAGACCAGATCTTCAGGTGGTCACCAG
>JAUQYT010000078.1 GCA_030587605.1 Candidatus Njordarchaeum guaymasense | reverse complement strand
TTAGCTGAAGGAACATATCGCGCGGCTCTGAAGATTGGAGAAATGAAGAAAAAGGAATTGCTGCCCTACGCGGTACAGTCAAAGGGCATAAGCATCGGCGCTCACGGGATTCGCAGCGGAAAAGACTATCCGGGAATTATTTCTTACGCGTGCTCAGTGCAAGGCGGAGACCACACATCCACGGCTGGTCTTCCGCTAGGCGATGAAAGCGAGCTGATGACGATTTTCATGGATTCAGGAATATACTGCATGTTTAACGCTTTCGGCATATCAAGCAACCTAATACTAAACTTCTACAAGGCAGTTACAGGCAAGCGATTAACAAAAGGAGAATGGGTTAGGACAAAAGGTTTGAGAATACTTGAAATGCAGAGGGCATTACTCTTATTGGGCGGCCCAGACGTGAAGTGGAACACGAAACTCCACGATGACAATCCACCGAGATTCTATGAACTCCTACCCTCCGGGCCATACAAGGATAAAACCGTTAACAAAATAAAGTTTGAGAAGGAAAAGAGAAGATACTATCGGGCGGTCGGCTGGGACAGAAACGGAATACCAAAGTCGGAAATCCTCAAGAAACTTGGCTTGAGTGATGTTGACAAAGCTTTGAAAAGACTACACTGACCGATTCTTGAACAAAAAAAGAAGGAGCGTCAGGGGCAGTCCCACCCCCTTTCTGCTTTTTTCTTCAAATCATACTGAGCCGATTTCTACTTTTTTGTCACTGCTTTGATTGACTCTTCTAGGATGTCTATAGCGTGATCCACTTGTTCTCTTGTGATGACAAGAGGTGGCTTAAATTTCAGCACGTTCCTGATCATTTCGCCCTTGGCAGTCGTGTCAACCATACTCAAGTCGAATATGACGTGTCTCTTGAATGCCTCTCCAACTATCGCATTAGCTTCCGCAGTAGCAGGCTCCTTCGTCTTACGGTCTTTAACCATCTCCATTCCAATGAACAAACCTGGTCCTCTGACGTCCCCGATGATCGGATACTTCTCCATCAACTCCTCTCTGATCCTCTTGGTGAAGTAGGCTCCTTGTTCTGTGGCGTTCTTCATTAGGTTCAGCTTCTCAATAACTTGAAGAGTTACTAGCGCGGCTGCAAAGGAGACTGGGTTTGAACCGAAGGTTGAGTGTTCTTCACCTGGCGTCATGAACGTCTGTTTGAGTTTCCGATTTGCAAGTATCCCACCTATTGGGAATCCACCACCAAGCGCTTTGGTGAAACAGATTACATCGGGCATCACACCGTAGTACTCTGCCGCAAACCATTTTCCTATCCTTCCAAAACCCGTCTGAGCCTCATCAAAGATTAGCATTATCTTCCGGTCGTTGCATATCTTCCTAAGACCTTCAAGGAACCTCTTGGGAGCAGGCACCTGCCCGCCTGGTCCCTGCATCGGCTCAACTATCATCCCGGTAACTGGAACATTTACTCCTCGATCAATCAACTGTTCAAGAGTCGCCAGGCACTCCGAATTGCATTTATCAGCATTCTCCTCACCGTACGCGCATCTATAACAGTAGGGGTAAGGCGCCTTAACGAAGTGTTCTAGACCAAATCCAGGGAACCTGATTCCTTCCCGTATGAAAGCGCTCGCACCAAGCGTTGCTAGTGTGCTTCCTTGGTAACCTCTTAGGAATGTCACGAACAAAGGTGGACCGGGTTTGTTAACCATCGCAAGTTTTATTGCTGCTTCAACGGCGTATGAGCCGCCTTGTGCGTTCAAGCACACTTTTTTCAATTCGCCTGGAGCGATCTTGGCAAGTTTATTGAGCAGTTTTATTCTCGGGATCGTGGGATAGCCATAGCGAACGTGGTTCAACCTTGAGGCTTGCACATATGCGCTGTAGACAACGTCGGGGTTGGCTGGGCCTACGTTAAGTGTCCAAGCCTGCGATGTGCAATCGAGGTACTCTACTCCATTTATGTCCCTAAGTACTGCTCCGCCTGGGTCCCCTTCGAAGAAAATGGTTTCATATAATGGGACTATTGATGTACGTCGTGCTTCATTTATCTCCTCGGTGGTAATATCGCTTAGGAGAGAAATGATCTCATTTTCGGACAAAGCTCGCGGAACAACATTTGGTTTCTTTCTCCTATCCATAGCATTCACCCGCTTCAAGCGAGAGCTTCAGTCTTTTATTAATTGTCATTCAAGAAATAAAAAGCTTCATTCAGAGATTTTCCCTTCAAGAACCTTCTGGTATCTCATTCTATATGAGTAATATGGATTCCTTCCCTATTACTTTGTTTTTAGCCGTGTCTTGAGGGCCTTCCAAAGCTCTTCTTTCACGGTTTTCTCAACTGCCTTGGTTTCCCCCGAAAGTTGCTTCACGCTTCTACCTTCACCTGTTATTGTCCCTATCTTCGTCACTTTGACGCCAACTTCTCTAATCCTCTTAACTACGTTTTCCTCCCTCTCCTTTGGGACTGTTACAATAAGCATCCCACTGGATATCAGTTTAAGGGGATCTACTCGGAGAGCTTCGCAGATCTTAGTCGTTTCCAGCTCTATCGGCACGAGGCTTTCCTCAATCGAGTAACCTAAATTTGAGGCTTCGGCAATTTCGTTCAATGCTTGCAGAAGTCCACCCTCGGTTGGATCCTTCATGCAGTTGACGAACCCTGTTTCAGCTGCAGCCAGAGCTTCTCTTACAACGCTGATCCTTTTTATAAACTCTTGAGCTCGTCTTAGCAACTTGGTGTCAATAGATCTTCTAAGCTGGTCATAGCGGTCCGAGGCTAGGATTGCAGTTCCCTCCAAAGCTATGCTCTTTGTTGTAATTATCGTGTCCCCAACCTTGGCCCCACTTGTCAGGATGACCTCGTTTCTTGGAGTCTCGCCGATCATCGTCCCACTTAATACGGGTCTGGACACGGCGGAGGTGATCTCAGTGTGCCCTCCAACGACAGTCACACCAAGTTCTTTCGCAGCTGAGTCTATCCCCTCACATATGTCCCGCAAGGTCTTCTGATCGAATTTCTCAGGTAGCATTATTATTGACAGGTAGAAGAGCGGTCTAGCTCCTCTAACAGCGATATCATTAGCATTAATGTGAACGGCAAGCCACCCGACGTTCTTTTCAGCTCCCGTAATCGGATCTGATTTAACAACGAGGAGCCTGTCGTTATAGTCTATTACAGCAGCGTCTTCCCCAACTGATGGACCGCTAAGCACGCGATGGCTTTGAACCCCGGTTAGTTTGAAAACCACCTTCTTGAGAATGTCGTTTGGAACCTTGCCCAGAAGAAGTTTCTCGGAAGAAGACCTTGGCGGAGTCATATTCTATCACTCACCACTCGAGCAATTAGTGTGAAAGTTCTAATGGTTACAAGAATCGTAGACGAGTAAGTCGGAGACTGAACCATGGCTAGATAGTTACTCATTTATATGACTAGTCACGTCACCCGATACGTAGTTAAGCTTAGGCTATTTAAGATGATAAGAACGTTGAATATCGTGCACACACATTCCCTGCGCGGGAGTGTTTCTTATGAGTAGGAATTCAAGAGTTGACCAAGTTTATGATATCTTTGAAAGTCTTGGCGGCGTCCTAGACGGAAAAGTCGAGTACTGGGATGCTCTATACGATGCGCAATCTCAATGCGTTATTCAGAAGGACAAAGTTGAAGAACAAATATCTACTCCAGAACTCGCAGGCGTTGTCTTGCGTGCATTCAAGGATGGGATCTGGTTTTCATCAAGCAGCTACAAAGTAGACAAGAAAACACTGGTTGACATGGCAAGGATACTCGTAAAGCCAGCACCTAAGCCAGGCACGAAGATTAAGCTTCAGACTCTCAAGACACAGAAGATAGACCAAGAACTTCCAGTTAAGAAGGACCCCACAAAGATACCGCTTGAAGATAAACTTGACGACGTAAGAAGGGTGTACAAGGCATGTGGAGAGGTTGATAGGAGGATTATTAACGTCCGCGTGAGGCACCTTGATACTCGAATTGAAAGAGTGTTTGCTAATTCTGAAGGTTCCCTAATGAGACAAGTGGTAATCAGGACGCGTTTGCTCGTATACCCAGTTGCGAGGGAAGCCGACAAAGTTAGAGCAGACTACGTCACATGGGGAAAGACGAAAGGATACGAGATATACGAGGAAACCGATATCGAGGAACTCGCCAAGAAGCCTGCCAAATCAGCTATCGAGTTGCTTGGAGCAAGGACCCCTCCGAGTGGCGAATTCACCGTTGTCGTTGACGGACAAATGGCTGGCCTAATAGCTCACGAATCTTTTGGACATGGGTTGGAAGCTGACCAAGTGATCAGAGACCGTTCATACTTGTCGTCGTTAGTGGGAAAGGAAGTGGCATCCCAGCAGACAACCATCATCGACTCGGCAGTCTTGCTGGGTGGCTACGGCTCATATGTATTTGACGACGAAGGAGTGCTCGCAAAGGAGAACGTGTTGGTCGAGAACGGTGTCCTAAGAGGATTTCTGCATGATAGACTGACAGCTTCGGCGCTGGAGAGCAAACCCACGAGTAGCAGTAGAGTGGAGAGCTTCTTAACGAGGCACAACGTTAGAATGACCAACACTTACTTCGCACCGGGAGATATGACTCTTGAAGAACTGCTGGAGCCCGTGAAGCATGGTGTCATGCTTGTTCACGGATCGTTTGGGATGGAGGATCCTCTTGGGGGAGGAATACAGTGCACTTCAAGCAAGGGCTATATGATTGAAAACGGTGAAATCACTACTCCACTCAGTGAGATTGCTCTATCAGGGAACGTGTTGGACCTGTTGAAGAATATTGATGGCGTAGGGAAAGAGTTTGAGGTCTCATCTGGTACGTGCGGAAAGGGGACTGAGGACTACATCCCAGTCGGGGATGGAGGCGGACATCTACGAATTAAGAAAGCCATAATCTCAGGAGGATGAGCACTAGTATGAGTAGCTACGGGAAACTATTCAAGAAGGCAAAAATCGCTGAGTACGATGTCTACCGTCTTAAGGTAACTATTAATGAGGTACAGTTACGTGGATTCGATGTGGAAATAGTCCGGGAACCTGTTGAAGCTCTCGGTTTCGGCACGAGGGTGCTCTCAAGAGAAGGTGAGCTCGTCGGCATCGGATTGTCCTCTTGCTCTCAGGAATCAGAACTGGAGAAGTGCATCGGCAACGCAAGGCTTTTCTCAACACTGAATAAGCAGAAGGGGAAATATGAGTTTCCACAGTCAAAACCAGATTCACGCGTCGCGACGGTAGACAAGGCCATTCGAGACAACGCCGTCGAAACTATCAATGAGTACACGAAATCCTTGATCGACCACCTTAGGGGTGAGGGTCAATCGAGCAAATCGATAAAGCCGACATTCGGCAAGATCAGAACATATCTTTTCGAAACAGATATAGAAAACAGTGCTGGTCTAGCTAAGAAGAAAGTTGAAACATACTTCTACCTTGAGTTAGCGCTAAAGGTTTCTGACGGAGTGAAATTCGCTGAATTCTGGCCCAGGAAATACAGGCGTAGAATCGATGACCTGAAGGTCGATCAAGTACTACCTCGTTGGGTTGAGCTTGCGAGAGACGCACTGGATGCAACGGTGGCTCCAGCAGGGCAGATGCCCGTAATAATGAACCCTGCTTCCCTTTGTGATGCAATAGTACCAACAGTTGGATTCCACGCCGCAGGAGAACAGAAGTTGAAGAATCAAACTGTCTTCAGCAAAGGAAACGTGGTGGCATCGAAAGAACTTTCGATAACTGATGACGGACTCCTGGACTATGGGTTAATGTCAGCACCATTCGACGATGAAGGAAATCCACAAAAGCGAACCTCAATAATCAACAATGGGGTGTTCGAGAATTTCATCTATGACCAGAAGCACGCGCTAATGCTCAATGAGAAGTCCACAGGAAATGGAATCAAGACGGCAGCATCCGCGAACCCAGTAAACAAACACACTTTTGCCGTGGCCAACCACCCAACAAACATATCCATAAAGCCTGGGAACATCAACTTCGATGACCTAGTGAGGGAAATCAAGGAAGGCATCCTAATCGAGCAGTTCAGCTGGCTTAACCCCGAACAATTCTCTTCAGGATTCAGCACGGAGATCAGAAATGCCTACCTCATCAAGAATGGAGAAATAAAGCAGCCGCTGAAAGGCGGAATGGTCGCTGGCAAAGTGTTTGACCTCATGAAGAACATATCAGGAATATCCAACTCGGCAGAAATAGAGTCAGGAGCGACAGCATTCACGATTGTCGCGCCCTATATAAGATTTGAGAACGTTACCGTTGCGGGCAAGTAATTGGGCAAAACCCAAAGATAATATTAAGAGTCAGCTTGGTTACCAGCTTGATATGTCAAATCATGACTAGTGAAGAAGACGTCAGGAACTGTAAAGGAGCTGTGTCGTTTCACTATGGAAGAGAAGTTAATTATGCTTCCGGGGCCTACTCAGGTTCCGGAGCGAATACTCAAAGCCATGTCGAAGCCTGTGATTAACCACAGGGGTGTATCTTTTGAGCATCTCTACGCCGGATTAGCTGAGGGACTGAAACACCTATTCCAGACTCAGAAGAACGACGTGTATCCGCTGACAGCCTCAGGAACTGGCGGAGTAGAGTGCGCTGCCCTCAACGTAATAGAAGAGGGAGACAAAGTTGTCGTTCCAACAAACGGAGAGTTCAGCGAAAGGCTGGCTGAAGCCATTGAGAAAGCGGGAGCAGAAGTGATAAATCCCAAGTTCGAACTTGGAACAGCAATCGATCCAAAAGCCGTCGACGAAACGCTGGATGCGCATGAGGACGCGAAGATGGTGGCGTTCGTGTACAATGAAACCGCCTGTGGCGTTAGGAACCCTGCCGAGGAGATAACGAGGATAGCTAAGAAGCACGGTGCACTGGTTATTTGCGACGCTATCTCGAATCTCGGGGGCGACTATCTCTACATGGATAGATGGGGCGTCGATGTAGTCGTAACGGGTTCACAGAAATGCCTTGCTTGTCCACCGGGACTCGCCTTCGTATCTCTCGGTGAGGAAGCCTGGAAGAAAGTTGAAAGTAGGAAAAACCACAAGGCC
>JAUQYT010000144.1 GCA_030587605.1 Candidatus Njordarchaeum guaymasense | reverse complement strand
CAGACATGGGCGCTGTACACCTTACAGCCGATATTGACACGCCTGCTATCAAATCCCTGTCACCAATGTTTGACAATTGCTCTGAGGTGTTGAGAAAATCATTGGCTTCAGCTGTGGGTCATGAAGAGGCGGCTTTTACCCGGGCTTTGCAAATATTGTTTGATCATCTAATAGTGCATGAGTTTACACATGGGTTCGCAGAGAAAAGGCGAATAAGTTTTGGAGCAGCTTGGCTTAGTGAGCTATTCGCTGACTATACAACCTATGCATTTCTGAAGAGGTTTGAGGTAGAGTATAGGAAAGATTTGCGTGTGGTTGAGATCGTGACCAAAGCCATGTATAAGGGTGGGCGCCCTCTTGTAAAGTATACAAGTTTGGAGGATTTCGAGAAACTGTATGCACGTGTTGGGTTTTTGAATTACGCGTGGTATCACGGGAAATTCTTCATGGGCGTCTTCGAATTGTACCGCAAATATGGAGAATCCTTCATGAAAAACTTAATTGGCACGTTCGAAGTCAAAGATGACATTCTGGCACGAAGAATAGGCACCTCTTGCAGAGGATTCGAGCAATGGCTCAGAACTTGGAGACGAGAGGATTGACGAGCGCGCGCGCTGGGTGAGTGTGAGTGTGTATGAGTGAGTAAGAGAGATGACGCGAGTAAATGATTGAGTGTTGGAGAATGTGTGTGGGGGACTGAATTTTAGTTCAAGCGCGCACTTGAATTCTTCTGGTTCCGTATCTTTTGAAAAATTCTTATTATAATATTATATAAGAAAAAATCAAAAAATAAATTTCTGCTTAACGCGCTAAAGCGCACGTAGCCGATCTCTGTCACTGAATCACTATAGCGCGCGCAAACACATTAATTAGGCCAAATAGCAGGTTATTTGAGGTAAAAGCGAAATGCCAATAGTTCAAGTTACTGTTTGGGAGGGCATGAGCCCTGAGAACAAGAAGAAAACAGTCGAAGGGATAACTAAAGTTTTTGAAGATTTAGGAGTTCCAAAGGAAGCAGTCCACATAGTCATTTATGAAGCGCCAAAGAGCAATTGGGCAACAGGTGGACAATTGCATTCAGAAAGACACGCGCACACGCGCTCGCTATAAGCAGCGCCACTCCTGGGGGAATCAGACTCAAATACCGTCGAGTCTTTGAGTCTTTCGGTGGCGCCCTTCAAAATTCACCGCAATCTGTGGCTCTGACTTCCTCATAGCAACTCTGCAAACTCGTCTCGACTTATGTCGGCCTGTCTTAGAATCTCAAGTAACGTACCCTTTGGCAGTTCTCTCTTGTGAAGTGGGACAATGACCCTTTTCTTCGTCACAGGATTATAATAGATATGATGACTACCTCTCACTCTGTCCAAGGTGAATCCTTTTCTCTCAAGAATCTTGATGACTTTGTCAGGCGTGAGGGGAGGGAGCTTAGGCATAGGAAGATTCCACCTTTACAGTGTACTCGAAGGTCTCATCCTCCGTTGGCACTTCTTCCCCATGCTCCTTCAAGCTCTCGATGTACAGTTCTATTGCTTCTCTTGCTTTTGTCACCGCGTCATCTATGGAATCTCCATATGTGACGCAACCTGGAAGCGATGGAACTATTACTGTGTATCCACCTTCAGGTTCCTTTCGCAACAGAATCCGGTAACTCAGCGCTTTCATAGAATCACTCTCCCAATCACAACATACTGAGAGGACAATAGCAATGTAATAAGTCTGGGATATTTATAAGTCCCGCGAGGAATGACATGATCCCTCCTCCAGCAGGGTTATCCTAAGATTCCATCTGGCGAAAAATGGTAACTGATGCTGAGATTTTCTCACAAAAAGGCATGGGGACAAAGACTCAAATACCGTCGAGTCTTTGAGTCTTTCGGTATCAAATACTCTCGAGTATTCGAGTTTCGCCTTTCTTTCTTGCCTCGTAAGCGCGCGACAAAAAGGGGTGTGGAGAATCCATCTGGATACATCCGTTTGTGTTCAAGTAGCCTTTTGGATGTATCTTTTTGTATCCAAATGGCTCTCCATAGTGCCCAAGAGCTTCGTCTCTATTCTGCTCATGATCATCGTCGCTAGTTTCTCTATCAATTGGTCTTTCTCCATCTGTGAGTCCCTACTTAGCGCGCACATCGCTCGCAGAACAATTTTACTTTCACTGGACTCTGCGTACGCGCGCCGGCAAGAGGTCTCCAACTCGACACACGCCCACCGATCCGGTGGCTCGGTCACCAGAGCGGGTCACGATGCACGCGAGAGTCATAGCATTGTAGGGATAGACGCGTTCCGTTTTCATTTCCCCCCAAATGACCAGATGTTCGCGAAAAACAGGCGGGAGGAGACTCATTTGGATAGATCTGTTTTCGTTCAAGTAACCTTTTGGGATCCTAGTTCGTCGGCGCTGGTTGCTTGTTCGCTCTGCGGAGTGGTTCTGTGTGGAGTTGGACCCAAGCGGGTGTAGGGTGGTGGGGCGGCGGCAGGAGGGGCAGTCTGGCTACTGCACCTTGTTGAGGGGGTGGAACTCGGCTCAAACGTGTTATATAGCCGGGCCGCTCCGAGTCTAGCTGGGTGAGATGATGCCGCTTGGTGAGCGGTTCACTGTGGCTGATCCGGTTTTGCTTGGGCGCACGTCGATGGTGTGCTTCGCGTTTGGCTTCTACTGCTTTGTATTCAGGTAGTGGGATTCATTTGAGTTCTTGCACTGCTCTACTACTATTCGTTCGAGAGCGCTACTGTCCTCGCTATCGTCGCCTGCCTGTGGCTCGCGTATGTTGTGTTGAACGTGTTCTTTGCGCTCTACGTTTTCAAGGTGGGTCGAGCCTACCAGTTTGCTTCGCTTAAGACAACGGCGTTGGCACTTCTGGGAGTGCCATTCGCCGAGCTCACTCCAGCGATCCTTATCAAGCCGTATCCCCCTTGGGTACTCTACTCTGGTTTCGGGCCTTTTGTGTCTCCCGAGGTCATAGAGGTCGTATCCCTCTTCTCTTGGCTGTTGCTTGGTTTCAGTTTTGCGCTCGTGCTCCTCTTCATATGGGGCGCAACCGACATGGAGAATGAGACAGGTTTGAAGACTTTTGGGACGGCGAGGACTCTCATGGTTGCAGGCATATTCATCTTGTTTTTGTTTCCCATTGGGTTATTCAAGTTCGGTTCTGGACTCAAGCAACTCGCAGTCTTGCGGGACGGAGTAATCTGCTCTGTCTGTGGCAAGAGCGTTGACCCTCGTGCAGTATTCTGCAAGTTCTGTGGCGCCAGAATCAAGAAAGAAAAAGATTAGTAGCCCGTCTAAGCGCTTCAGAGAGCGTAACAGTACACTCATCGCGGGAAAAAGAAGAGTAAGTGATGAAGACTTCTTGATTCATCACAAACAGCGAGCGCAGCATCGCGCTACCTACTTTTTCACTATCTCTTCGAGTCTTCTGTTTACTTCAGCCCAGTTGACGATGTTCCAGAAGGCTTCAAGGTACTTGGCTCTATCATTCTTGTGGTCGATGTAGTATGCGTGCTCGAAGACATCTACCACCATTAGGATTCTGAATGTTGGGATAACGTTCGCGTTGTGTTTCTCGATCTGCATCAATATTGGTCTACCTAGTTCCCTGCAGTAAGCCACCGCTGCCCAGCCTGACCCTTCCACGCTTTGACCCGCCTGCGTGAACTCCTTCTTAAACCGGTCAAAGCTTCCAAATTCCTTTGTCAGAGCATTCAGAAGAGTTCCAGTCGGTTTACCACTTTTGGATGCTGGTGTGAGGTTTTCCCAGAACAGCGAATGCATTCGGTGTCCGCCAATATTCCACGACAGGTCCTTGAGGAGTGCTTTCATATCTAAGTCAGTGTTTTCTTTCCGTGCTTTCTCGAGTTTATCTAGATCTGTGTTTGCGCCATTAACGTAGGCTTGGTGGTGTTTCTGGTGATGTATCGTCAACTGCGCCTCAGACATATGAGGCTCCAAGTCCTTATACCCATACGGTAGTTTCGGCAAAGAATATGTCTTAGCTTTTTCCAATTCCACGTCCTCCTTTCATGAGATTGTTATTTTCCCCTCAACCTATACTCCATCATAACCTTATGCCGTATTTATCTCTTCTCTCATCATCTTATATTGGCTAGCATGTCAGCGGTTCCTATCCATGCATCCCCCCGTCGAACTCCTGGATACAACCTTTTGTTGACTTATTGCCTGCAATTCAAGACAAAAAAGGTGTTGTCCCACGACTTCATGTGGGACGCCAAGCAGCATTCAGGTCAACCTTGCTGACTATATTTCTTCGAGTAGAGTCGTGAAGGTGTCGTGGTGGTCTTCTTCTTGCTGCATGATTTCCCTGAACAGTCTGTTAGTTGTTTCGTCGCCCTCTTTCCTTGCTCTTTCAATGATCCCCTTGTAGAGTTTGATGGCGTTCTCCTCGTCTTTCACGTCTTGCGCTATCATCTCTTTGAGTGTGTCTCTGACGAAGATGGGGTCGGGCTTGGTTGTCGGTGTTCCTCCGAGGTAAAAGAGCCGCTCCGCGATCATCTCTGCGTGTTTCATCTCTTGCTTCGCTATGCTTGACAGCTCATCCTTTACAGCTAATCCTTTTACTCCGCTCCACTGGACGTGTTGCCACATGTATTGGATGGAGACTTGGATTTCAGCTGCTATCCCTTTGTTCAGCAGGTCCAGCAACTCTTTAGAAACTTTTACCACGCTCGCACTTGGTGCGCTCATTTTCTTGCCCTCCTATACGTGATTCTATTCTTAACTTCTGTATACATAACACTTCCGTATTTATCTCTTAGGTTTCCAGACCACTTTGTTTCATTCTGGATGCGCCCTCTGTAAACGCTCAAGTTGAAGCAACTTCTAGCCCAGGAAAGTAAGCTGAAAGTTCACAATAGTCGTTCTGTTTTGATGGATTTACGCTATAACTTATTTAAGCGAGTTTGAAAAACGTAGTGGGATGGCACTCAAGACTCCCATCAACTACGTTCCGAAGAAGACAACGCAACACCCAGGTCACCTAGTGACAGGGCGCACCAAACGCATTCTCCTTTAAGCTCGCTGAGAGGTGAGTTAAAGCCGTGGACTATGCCCCGATTATTTCACTTATAATCTTCTTGGTAACGCTGTTTCTCATGGTAAGGCGACCCAGAGGAATGAACCTGGGTGTCGCAGCTGGCATAGGGGCGATTGCCTCACTCCTTCTTGGCACTGTCACTCTGACTGATGCAACTACGGCGCTGGGCAACATATGGGATGCCGCCTTAGCGTTTGTGGGTATAGTGACCTTGTCGGTCACCTTGGACGCCATGGGGTTCTTCAGGTGGGCAGCATTGAGGATCGCGAAGCTCGCGAGAGGCAATGGATTAAGGCTCTACCTCTACATATCTTTGCTGACCGCGGCTGTAAGTATACTCTTCGCCAACGACAGTGCTGTCCTGATTCTAACACCTATCGTTATGGAGATGGTCAGACACCTGAAGATGAGCAAAGACGGCAGATTGGCTTACCTCTTTGCCGCTGGCCTCATGGCTGATACGGCAGCCATGCCTCTCATCACAAGCAACCCAGTCAACATAGTGAGCGCTGACTACTTTGGCTACACCTTCATAGAACACATGATATTCATGACACCCATAGCCATCGTGACGATTATGCTGACTCTCATCGTAGTTTACTTCTTCTTCAGGAAGAAATTCCCCAAGTCGTACTCCCATCACCTCGTGGAAATCCTGATCAAACATGGCGAGAGACCCATGTGGCTCAGGACTAGCATAGTTACCCTTGTCGCCATAGATGTAGGGTACGTCGTGGCTTCATACAACAGGATACCGGTCTCGTTCGTCATCTGCGCTGGCGCATTCTTTCTCTTCGCCCTTTACGCGGCAACCTATAAGAGGGAAGCAGTGTTCAGGCATGAGAAGACGGGCGCGACATACGTCTTGAGGAAGGTTAACTGGGATATCCTCTTCTTTATGATTGGAATCTTCCTCGTAGTTCAAGGATTGAGACATGCAGGCGCTATTGACTTCTTCGCAACTCTCTTTGTCAGTGCGCTGTCTCTGCCATCAGTCTTCTCTGTCTTAGCTCTAAGCTTCATTGTGACTGTTAGTGCCAGTGCCATGAACAATTGGCCTATGACTATGCTCGGACTCCTATCAATCAAGCAAGCAATAGTAACGCAGGGGTTGAGCCCGGCGGCTAGCACAAGCTTGATCTTCTCGAACATCATCGGAAACAACCTTGGACCACACTTCTTCCCGCTCGGATCTCTGGCTATACTGATGTGGCTAGCTACAATGAAGAGAAAAGGTCTGACCATAGGATTCAAGGACTACCTTAAAGTTGGATCCATACTCTCCATCCTGCAAGTCACTGTAGCATCAATCATGTTATGGCTTGAACAGAGCTATCTCCAACTTGTCCTGAGCATAACCATATAGCCGCAAAGAGAAAAAGATGGGGGAGGGCTCCCAGCACCTAGTATTCCGATTTCACTAGCGAGGACCAAGTGAGCTCATTGAATATAATGAACCATATGACGGCGTAGCTAATCATGGACATTACTTCGATACCGCCTATCACTGTAACAAGCACCACGGGTAGCAAGAACACGCTTGCCAAATCGCTTAACGCGATGTAGATCATGTCGCGCTGATAGTTATATTCTCTGTTCTCTATCAGCAGTATCGCGAAGACAATAACTAAAACGAGGATGATCAGCGTGGCCACTCCTGTGACGCTCGCCGTTATCGAAATCAATCCTGTTAGGAACAACACTATGACCGCTGCAATCTTAAGCCCATATCCGAAAAGCCTGCCTGCGACGCTGGACTTGAACTTCCCTTTCTCAGCTTTGACTTTGAGTGCTCTAAGGAGGTTCCTCTCCTTTTCAAGAGTGATGTCTTTCACATAGAACTCCCAGCCAACGATGAAGAACTGAGCGAGGATCATGTAAGCTAAGGACAGCCAGAACAGCGTAGTACCTGAAGTCGCGCCGAGGTAGAAGCTAAATGCGCAGAGAGAAGCGAAGCTCAATGTGCACGGCAAGAAGCTTAGAATCGTGCTCTTGTTCAGCCCGTCGTTGTAGGCGTGTCCACTCACTGCGTAGACAAGCAGATAGATCACGGCATAGAGTTGGTTTCCAGGAGAATACCAGACAATGAGCACTCCAAGTAGAACAGCGAAGATCATAAGCCAGTTTATCACACTGTTAACCGTGTTCATTTCCAAGGAGCCAGCTACGAGAGGCTGCTTCTTCATGTGTGGGTTTTCCTGATCAAAGCCACGAGATGTATCCATGAGAGAATTGTGCGCAGCGCCTAACAAGTGAATCAGAGTCGCCCATAGAACCAAACCAAGGTTGAACAGCGATAGAAAAGTTCCTCCCGCGAGCAAGAAGAATACTTCAACACTCAATACCGTCACGGGCGAAGTAGGAGTCCTAAAGAGTTTTAGCCATTCACGAACCTTAACCATGTGCTTAAGCACCTCTTGCTTAACTGATGTATCATTCGGCTATTATAGGGTATAGGGTATGGTGGTGCCTAAAAAACCTTCATTTCAACAGTGTTCGAAGACAGAAGTCCAGAGTCATTCCCCTATCAAGGCTTGGAAGGTTCAATAAAATCGGTTAATTGCTCTTGGACTCCCTGCTGTTTACCAAGGCTCGAGACTTTAACACCGACTCTTCTCACATCTTTTTCTAACTCGACGAGGAACTTCTCGAAAAGCTCCTTCACTGTCCCCTTAATAATGTTTAACTTGGCTGTGGGACTTTCCAGAGTCTTGGACCTACTGTGCACCGTTAGATCCGTCATGATCACTACTATTCCGACGGACTTGAAAGTCAGACCGTGCTCAACAAGCCTCGCGTGGACTTCTTCACATAGCTGATTTGTCTTCTCCAAGATGATGCCCAAGTCTCGGGTGTTCTGTTTTAATGTAGCTATTCTGCTTATGGATTCGACTTCCTCTCGCTCCTCGACCGGTGTGTCATCTATTCCAAGCGAGGCGTTATGGAAGTAAGTCCCGAGGTTTCTTCCAAAGGCCTCGGTCAGCTTCTGCACGTCGTACCTCGCCAACTCTCCGATCGTCTTGATTCCCATGGTCTCCATTCTTTTCGTTGTCTTGCTCCCGATTCCCAGTATGCGGTCGACCGACATGGGAGACAAGAAACTTTCGACCTGCGGTGGCTCCACAACAGTAAGGCCATCAGGTTTCTTGACATCAGAAGCTATCTTCGCTACAAGCTTGTTCGGGCCGACGCCAATTGAGCAGGTTATCTCCTCTTGCCTCCTAACATCATCCTTTATTCTGGCAGCAAGCTCTGTCGCCTCCCCAAACTGACCCTCTACCTTGACAGTGACATCCAAGTACGCTTCATCGATTCCAACCTGTTCGAAACTGTCGGTATAGCCTCTTAGTATGCTCATTATTCTCTCGGAAACTTCTTCGTAGAATCCGCGGTCCATAGGCAGAAATAACGCGTCGGGGATCTCTCTCAGTCTCTTTTTTGCCAGGGAAATTGGGATCCCAGATTTCACGCCATATTTCCTCGCTAAGTAATTCGCCGTAGCTACGGCTCCACTATCCTCGGTGCGCCCCGAATAGACGCATACTACAACTGGCTTGTCCTTGATCGAGGGGTTTCTCTTCTCCTCGCACTGAGCATAGAAATAGTCCAAGTCAACCAGCATTATGACTCTAGGCTGCAAAGGATACGACCTCAATGTAGGAAATATGCAGTGGTGACTATTCTCTACCTCCATTTATTTGCGACGTCTCCGCAGCACGACGACAGCAGCAATCATAACAACCGCAGCAGTACCGCCCGCCACGAGCCACAGCGTAACGCCACCGCTATCATTGCTCGCAGAGCCCGTGCTCCCAGTATTGTTTGTACCACTCGGGCGTTGAGAGCTAGGAGACCACACTGTGGTATTTGTCAAAGTAGCAGTAATAGAGTAACCGAATCCACTTCCACCCAAACTAACCATGAGCCCACTCAACCTGTCCCAATAGATGTTGAAGCTAGTAAGGATGTTCTCTGAACTAAAGTGATTGACGTCTCGCAATGCGCCCGCGACGCTCATGGAGATCGTTTCAGTGATATTCATCTGGGATCCACTGTATACCGGGTCGCCTTGCGTCAAGTTAGCGCAGATCAAGAAATAGTAGGAACTGTTCTGACCTGAAGAGACATCGTCACTAATATACTGAGCTTGCATCGTTCCATTAGGGTAACGAATGGTGCCGTTTATCGTAACCTTGGTTCCTTCAACCTTCTGAACGGAGACATGTGCCACAGCGCCGTCCATTTTTCGGTCGCTTGATGCAAACAAGTAGTCTGCTGTGTCTCCTACCTTCACACCGATCTTGGTGTAGTCCGCAGCGAGCGAGGAGGTGAGTGAAGCGGATAATAGAGCCAGTACCGAGAGTATTGTAAAGGCAAAAGGTAAGGACCTTCTCATACGAGGTTGACTCCTCAGAACCCTCTACGTCAGTACAGAGTATCCGAGAATGGCTACATATTCTTGATCCTAGACTTGACCTCTGTGAAGTTGTCTCCTCGAACGGTCAGAAGGACCATGCATGGTAGGAAGAAGGGGGAAAACCTTTTAGGTCTGGACTGGGTGCAGAGTCAAGTTGTGGAAAAGTGAGCGCAACGAGGTAAGACGCGTCGACCTTAACCTGGACTATGTCAGAATTGACCCGGTTTAAGATAGTAGGCGCTGCCAGAAAGCCTTTCCTTCTGAGAAGGATCTGTCAGACGGAGATGTGGCGGGGAGAATAGCAACCATCTCATGGATCCCAAAGCGAAAACTGATCACGCGTATTTGAATGCGTATGATCATTGACAATTACACATAATTGGCTGGGGCTTGGTGAGAGGCGAGCATGGGTTGCCGAACAAGTCTTCTGGACACAAATTGCTCAAGAAGTCTGCTTATGAAAAGGCTCTGAAGAGGGTCGGACTTCCACCAGGATCCCTTATCCACATAGGAGAGAAAAGAGCTGAGAAAGTAAAGATTACGCTAATACGCTACGACCAGGATAGCTACGAGGAAAAAGTCGTCGACACCATCGAGGAATGCCTCCCCATTAAAGACAGACCCGGCATAACCTGGGTAAACGTAGATGGACTACACCAAGTCGATATCATAGAAAAAATAGGAGTACACCTTGGTGTACACCCCCTAACGATGGAAGACATTCTCAACACAGGGGAACGCCCCAAGATGGATGAAACCGACGAGTACATTTTCGTCATCCTAAAAATGCTTTACCATGGCAAGGAAAAGAATGAGATAACTGCTGAACAAGTAAGCTTCGTCCTCGGTTCGAACTATGTCGTAACTTTCCAGGAAACTGTGGGAGATGTCTTTGATCCCGTCAGAGAGAGGCTCAGAGGCGGAAAAGGTCGCATGAGAAGAATGGGATCGGATTACCTCGCCTTCTCTCTAATTGATGCCATAGTCGACAACTATTTCGTGATCCTAGAAAGCATCGGGGAAAGAATGGAAACACTGGAAGAAGCCGTGATAGAGGCCCCGACGAGAGATACTCTCACTCAGGTCCACCGATTAAGAAGGGAACTCCTTTTCCTTCGCAAAATAATCTGGCCACTACGTGAAGTCATTAATTGCTTCGAGAGAAGTGAGTCAGACCTCGTCAAGGAGACAACAAAGGTCTACTTGAGAGATGTTTACGACCATTCAATCCAAGTTATCGACAACGTAGAGACTTTTAGAGACATGTTCTCAAGCATGCTCGAAGTCTACGTCACAAGCATAAGCAACAGAATGAACGAGATAATGAAAGTGCTAACCATCATAGCTACCATCTTCATCCCGCTTACCTTCGTTACTGGCGTCTTCGGGATGAATTTCCAGCAGCAGATACCACCACTCAATTGGGAATTAGGGTGGCTCTTGATCATGCTCCTAAACCTTAGTGTAGCCTTAACAATGCTGGCCTATTTCAAGAAGAAGAAATGGATTTAAAGGATCTACCTGACAGTCCAACCATACCTTAAGGGAGGTAGAATGTTTACCACGGAATTCTGCTTTTTTGAGTTTGAAGGAAGCATCCGCCCTTGTCGCAATAATACTAAGAGGACGGGCCCACTCGTCGCAAATTATATAGGATAGCGTCGTAGCGTTTGAAACTGTCGAATGATTCCAAAGGGATCAAATATGAGCCCGTCCAAGAGATTCGCCGTGAAAGAAGAACTAACGGAAGAGGAACTTAGTATCGGGTTCAAGAACGTCACTAGGGACGGCATATGTTCTCAGTCCATGGTGTCCTTGACGCAAGGCGCATTCCTCGTTGGCTTCGCTTTGAAGCTTGGAGCCCCAAACTTGGTCATTGGACTTCTCTCTGCCATAATTCCTCTGACACAACTGATCCAGATACCCTCTATCTACGTTGTAGAGAAATACCGCGTCAGACGAGCGATCAGCGTTTACGCGTCAGCGGCATCCAGGACTTTTCTATTACTTATAGGCTTGATACCGTTCCTGTTCTCCCCTCAAGTGGGGCTGATCTTTCTTATGATAGCGCTTTTGCTCAGCACGAGCATCGGCGCTGTCTCAACAACCAGTTGGAACTCTTGGATGCATGACCTCATACCGCAAGATCGATTGGGGTCTGTGTTCTCAAGACGTATGATGTTAGCTACCGCTGTTAGTATTCCCATCTTCGTAGCCTCAGGTTTCTTCATTGACGTCAGTAAGAAGCTGTTTCCTGATTTTGAGTTATACGGCTACTCCATACTTTTCATGTTGGGATTCGTTGCCGGCATGATCGGTATTTACTTCTTGTCGCGCATACCGGAACCCCGAATGGAGGTTAGCGAGAAGAGTCAAGGGTTCCTCAGGCAGATCTTGCAGCCTTTCAAGGACTTGAACTTCAAGAAACTCATCGTGTTCCTTGGCGTGTGGAATTTCGCCGTCAACCTAGCTGCTCCATTCTTCACAGTCTATATGCTCACAATCCTAGGATTAGAGATGTCCGTAGTCATTGTTCTCATGACGCTGAGTCTACTAATGAACATAGCATTTCTGCAGCTCTGGGGGAGGTTTTCGGATCGTTTCAGCAACAAGTCCGTTCTCGGCGTATGCGGGCCCCTGTTCATAATCTGCATTTTCCTCTGGACCTTCACCGGCATTCCGGGGTGGGGCGCAATAACGATACCTCTGCTGATCACAATACACCTACTCATGGGCATTTCAACTGCTGGGATTTCTCTAGCTTCAGGGAACATTGGACTCAAACTCGCGCCAAAGGGACAGGCAACCACATACCTGGCTACAAACAGTTTCACCAACTCATTAGCCGCAGGCTTCGCGCCAGTCCTCGGAGGTGCCTTAGCCGACTCGTTGGCGGGAACCGAACTTTCCTGGACCCTGAGATGGACAACGCCAACGGGGGAACTGGCTTTCCAGACACTCAACTTCCGTCAATGGGAGTTCGTCTTTTTCTTTGCAGTCCTAATTGGCATATATTCGATCCACCGATTGGCGATGGTGCAGGAAGTCGGAGAGGTCAAAGAGCAAATCGTCGTTAAGGAACTTATGACTGAGGTGAAAAGAGGACTGAGAAGTGTCTCAAGCGCTGTTGGTCTGCAGAGAATGGTTGAATTCCAGTACTCACTCATCAGACACCTAAAACCGACGGAACTCGTCAAACACCTAAAAAGGAAAAAAGACGAAACCACCACCGAACCTGAGGAAGACAAAGCTCAATCCACTAAGCCAGGTGAGGCCTCTAGGAAGGCTGAAAAGACAGCATAGAAGGATTGATCACACCCAGTTGAGAGTGTTTTGAAATGAGGCTGTTTAAAGGTAGGTTTCCAGTCAAAGACACCTTCACTGAGGAAGAAATTCAAGTCGGCCTCAGAAACCTCATCAGAGATGGACTGTTCTCTCAGTCGATGATTACGTTAACCCAAGGTGCCTTCCTTATAGGCTTCGCACTGTCGCTTGGAGCCCCTAACACTGCGATCGGACTTCTTATGGCCATCATTCCTTTGACGCAACTGCTCCAGATACCTTCGATCTACGTCGTTGAGAAATATCGGGTCAGACGAACGATCGCAATTTACACATCGATTGCAGGCAGGTCAATATGGTTGTTTGTGGCGCTGATCCCGTTCCTGTTCGCCCCTGAACTAGGACTAGTTTGCCTAGTAGCGGCCGTCCTCCTGAATGCAAGTATCGGTGCCCTAGGAACGTGCAGCCGTAACTCCTGGTGGAGAGATCTGGTGCCTCAAGATAAACTTGGAGCTTTCTTCTCCAGACGAATGAAGCTAGGCACGACAGTGAGTATTCCTTTGGTGGTTTTCGCTGGGTTCTACATCGATTTCCTAAAAGGTCAATCCGTTGGCTACCAGCCGTATGGATACTCCCTCCTTTTTTTAATGGGGTTCATTGCCGGTATGATAAGCATTTACTTCATATCAAAAACCCCTGAACCACGAATGGCACCACCAGAAGGTGAGCGAAGACTGCTAAAGTTGATTCTGCAACCCTTCAAAGACGCAAATTTCAAGAAACTCGTCGTTTTCCTAGCTGTCTGGAACTTCGCCATCAACATGGCGGCACCCTTCTTCATCGTCTACATGCTCACAGTAATAGGTCTCGAGATATCAGCAGTAATCCTACTCATGGTATTGAGTCAACTAATGAACATCGGGTTCCTGCAGATCTGGGGAAAATTCTCAGACCGATACAGTAACAAGTCTGTATTGACGGTCTGCAGTCCTCTATATCTTATCTGCATCTTCCTCTGGATCTTCACAGCAATGTACGGGTGGTACTTACTGACTTTACCCCTTCTTGTGATCATACACATCTTAACGGGCATCGCAACTGCAGGTGTTACTCTGGCTTCTCAGAACATTGGACTTAAGCTCTCACCCAAGGGGCAAGCAACCTCCTACCTTGCCACAACCGGATTCATGAATTCGCTAGCCGCGGGCTTCGCCCCTATACTCGGAGGTGTGCTCGCTGACCTCCTAAGGGGAAATCAGCTCTCTTGGACGATCAGACTTGCAAGCCCAGGAGGTGAGATCTCCTTCCCGACACTGGTTCTCCACCAATGGGATTTCGTTTTTCTGCTTGCAGTCCTGATTGGCATGTACTCTATCCACCGATTGACAATGGTGCAAGAGGTTGGGGAAGTCGAGCACGATGTCATCGTAAACGAGCTAATGTCCGAGGTGAAGAAGGGACTAAGTAACTTCTCTGGTGTCGAGGGATTCCAGAGAATGGCTCAGTTCCCGTACTCAATCCTCAAATCATCTTACTCGATCGTCAAGAAGCCTTACAGCATCGTCAAGCCCGTAGCCAAGACGATTGTCAAGGCGCCCTACGAAGCCGTCAAGAAACCCGTGAGCAAGATCTTTAGGAGGAAGAAGAAGAAGGGCGAAGAATCTTCCGACAAAAGCGAACCCTCGAGCGAACACGAAGAGCCAGCGCCAACCGAGTCCTGAAACTCTCTCCGCTTTTTTCTTGTATAATGCAGTGCTACAGCAAACTTTGCAGGGAGGGGCATTGAGACCTACCTATTCTATAATTCTGGCAAGGGTAGTATCGTAGAGCCTTCTCTCGCTCATATGTGTCAGGCCCTATTTCTCCACCTCACTGCGAATGGCTTCTTCGAGTTTCTGCGCGTTGAATGTAAACTCGCTCATCTTGGTGCTCCCGTTGACTACCACGGCCTTAGTCGATCTGAGACCATATTTCAAAGCCGCATCCGAAAAAGCTGGTTTGACCTCAAAATCGATTCTGTCCTTGAATTCTAGGACGACGCTCCATAACTTGTCCATGAAGCTTTGCCACATGCAAGCACATGAACCTGTAGGAATGAACACTTCAACCTTGACTTTCTTATCCAATAGTCCGCCACCTTCTGAACTAATTTGTTTCTGCATCTGGCGTCATCGAATCACAAAGTACATATTCAAGTTTATAAATATGTTGTGGCTTGTCAAACAACTTAGCTAGATAGCTTACATACGTCAGACGAAAAGAGAAGAAGGACTGAGCCAAATTGAGTGGGAAACGCAATGTAGTTCTGCTGGCATGTAGCGGCATAGGTAAGGTTCTTGGATCAATTACGCGTATGATCCTCTACCACGTCATAGACGACATGAGAAGAGAAGATACTGTGACTACTTGTCTCCCATTAGTTGCGCTCAAAGACAAGGAGTCCGTTAACCTTGTTGTAAACCACAAGCGTATAACGATTGATGGATGCCCTAACAAGTGCGCAAAAGTGTCCGCTGAAAATGCTGGCGCTTCTCGGGTCAAGGCTTTCACTGTGCCAGAGTTCATGAGGACCTTTAAGGATCTGAAGCCTTCAATCAGCTCGGTACTCGAGCCCGGACCTGGCGGAAGGGAACTCGCGCGGAAGATTGCCGAACAAATATGTTCCGAAGTCGATAGCCTATTAGAGAAAAATGTTTGATTTTGAGGAGGTCCCTGAATTGAGTGGACATGGAAATTGGACAGAGAACAAGGTAGGAGTGGTCACATGTAGCGGGGAAGAGATCCCTGAAGGAATGGTTTCCAGAGTGGCTGCAAGGAAGGTTCTCGAAGAACTCAAACCAAGTGAAACGATGACGATCTGTATTCCGCTCTTCTTAGCTGGAGGCGAGGAAGAGAGACGATTTGTAACCAAGTCTCCGACTATTACAATAGATGGTTGTGATAAGCTCTGCGCAAGAAGGAGTGTTGAGAAGGTTGGGGGTCAACCCATAGCATCGTTTGTGGTTACCGACTTCATGGAGAGAGAACACATCAAGCTCAAGACGGAGTCGCGAAGGGAACTTGAGTCAAAGGGTGTAGAGTTGGCAAGCGCCATTGCTTCCAAGGTCGCTGCAATCATCGAAGATCACGTGAGCGCTCAAAGCAAAGTGAATGAGAGAAGGGAGATGTAGGAAGATGGAGTTTCTTGAATTTACTGTCGACAAGTTCATCTTCAGAGTGGCTAAAGGCATCAAGTACTCTGAGGACGATGCCTGGCTGGCGCGGGTGAGAGAAGGTGGAGGATTGGGATAACTGATTTCCTTCAGAAAACGAGTGGAGACGTAGTAATCGCACAATTGCCTGAGTTGGGCAGAGCTTTTGATAGGGGCAGTGAGGTGGCGCAGTTTGAAACTGTGAAGACTATCATCTCAGTTCCTACACCTATCTCCGGCAATGTTGTCGAAAGAAACGATAAGGTTCTTGATGAGCCTGGGCTCCTGAACAGCGACCCATATGGTAAGGGCTGGATAGTCGCAGTTGAAGCGAGTGACACGGAGGAGTTCAGACACTTGCTATCGGACAGTTCCTATTTTGAGTTAATGAAGAGGAAGATCAGTGAGGTTCAATCCACGCTAGGTAAGTAGACATGTCAATATGACGTTGTCCCTGAGATCATCGTGTTTACTGTAAAGCCAAATATGTAGGGGTGGTGTGGTGGTTCTTGCCAATCTACAGAACTAAGGTAACTTGGTTGGGCGGGAATACGGGCAGCCTTGAGTGTGGGAATGGCACCCGAATGGATTTTAGCGCTCCTCCAATTCTTCATGGAAAACATGGAGTGATGACTCCAGAGGACGGCTTCGTAGCTTCGCTGAACATGTGCGTGCACATGGTGTTCCTTTGGATCGCGGAGAGAATGAAGATAGAACTCCTGTCCTATGAGTGTGAAGCGGAGGGGACAGTCCAGGACAGACTTGATAGAACATCCGTCTTTACGAAGCTGATTCTAAGACCAAGAATAGTAGCCAAAATGACGACGGAAGAGAAGGTCAGACAGGCGATGCAGTTAGCTAGGAAATTCAGTCTAGTAGCAGAATCAATAAGACCTGAGGTAGTCATTGAACCCGAGATAACGGTTGAGAGATAGGGGACGACCACGTTGAGTTTTTCTACTTCAGTGATACAAGTCGCTTTATGGCCTCAACAATCTTTGGGTTTGCAAGAGAATAGTAAGCCCACTTGCCCTCTTTCCTTCTTTCTAGCAAGCCCTCCTTCTCCAACAGCCCTAGGTGATGAGACGCAGTCGGTTGCGCTATGTCAAGTGCAGCCATTATCTCACAAACGCACATCCTGCGCACCATCAGCAGCTTCAATATTCTGATTCTGCTGTCGTCACTTAAAGCCTTGAAGAGCCGGCTTTCCTTGATGGCCAAATCTTTGTTCGCTACCTTGGCAGCAAGCGCCCTTAACTCCTCCGCATATCTAGAAGAATCTATGCCGCGACAATACGGCGAGGTAGCCAACCTTGCCAATCTCCGATGTAAAAGGCTTTTCGACATATTCTCACCCGCCGCTAGCTCATATCAACGATGCCAAATATGTTTTTTGCTGATAGATAACCTCCACCAGACGCACACAGAGACCAACAGCAGACAAACGAGAAGCAGCAACCGCTGTGACACATCCATTCTTACCGATCATCGACTAGTAATCTCATAAACAATCTTCTCAACAGAGAGCATAGATGATCTTTTGCCGCTTTCGAATTGAGTACAACAAGCTATATATGCCTCCTCCTGCAAGGAATCATATTCAAGAACTTGAATACGTCAATACGAAGCGGGACAGCGGTGTCAACTATGCCCGAGAAGACCCTGAGGAGACTTTCACTCCTTGATAGATTTCTTCCGATTTGGATATTCCTCGCTATGGCTATCGGAGTCGTGGCCGGATGGGTATATCCTCAAATCGCAACCATCTTAGACATGCTGCGCATCGACACGGTTTCGCTGCCAATCGCCATCGGCTTGCTTTGGATGATGTATCCCCCGCTCGCAAAGGTGAAGTACGAGGAGCTCTCAAAAATCAAGAGCGTAAAGAAGATGTTTGGAGTATCGCTCCTCCTTAACTGGATAATCGGACCATTCCTCATGTTCTCACTCGCATGGCTCTTCCTCCCTGACCTACCCGAATACAGGATCGGGATCATCATAGTCGGGTTAGCCAGATGCATAGCGATGGTCCTAGTCTGGAATCTCCTTGCAGGAGGAGACAGTGAATACTGCGCCATCTTGGTCGCCCTCAACTCACTCTTCCAGATAGCATTCTACTCGATCTATGCTTACTTCTTCATCACACTACTTTCATCTTGGATCTCGGGATCAGCAGGGGTGGTCGTGAATATCTCAGTTCTCGACATCGCCAAGAGCGTCTTCATATTCCTCGGGATTCCCTTCATCGCAGGAATAATCACCAGGTTCATCTTGATAAAGAGGAAAGGAAAAGTCTGGTACGAGGAAAAGCTCATTCCCAGGCTGAGCCCCACCGCCCTCATCGGTCTTCTCTTCACCGTCATAATCATGTTTTCAATGAAAGGGGAATACATTGTGAATCTTCCTCTTGATGTGGTGAGGGTGGCGATCCCGCTCTTGTCTTATTTCCTCCTCATGTTCGGCGCATCCTTCATACTATCTTGGGGGCTGAGATTCAATTACCCTGAGACGGTTACGCTCTCCTTCACAGCGGCGAGCAACAACTTTGAGCTTGCAATCGCCGTCGCCATTGGAGTCTTTGGCATAAACTCGGGACAAGCTTTCGCCGCAGTCATAGGACCGCTAATAGAAGTCCCTGTCCTCGTAAGCCTCGTGTACTTAGCGCTCTGGCTAAAGACAAGAATGTTCACAAAGATAGGAGCATCGACAAGGACTGCGCAAGTGAGTACAAAAGGAATCAAGAAGCAGTGATCAACTTCCTCGTTGTTTCCCGTACAAGGCTATATTCTTGGCATCTATTAGTCAGTTACCCACGGCTAAAGCGTGTGGGCTTGCAACTCTGGGTTTTCTGGCGCTGCCGTTCCAAACCCTTCATCTTGCCAAACGCGCCTACTGACGGAGGCGCTCCCCCAGGAAACAGGCCCAAATTCGGAACGATCTGCATGTCCATTGTTGGGGCCGCCCTGAGGGCGATGTTGAGGCTCGCCACGCGGTCACGGTTCGCTTCATATCCGCATGCGGCACACTTGAAGTATGTGTAACCTCTCCAGTTTGTCTTGCCAGTGTGCCCGCAGTAGGGGCACATCTGAGACGCGTACCTCGGGCTGATTTCCTTTACGGGTATCCGCTCCCTACAAGCTATGTGTCTGAGAGCGTGCCCAAGGAAGCCATACGGAATTCGGTTCACTTTCCTTCGGCTCAGGTTCGATTTTGTTCCTATCAGGACCGAGTATCGATGCTTCGCGAGAACCTCCAGACAACGTCTCGTGTTCTCATACTTCTTTTCAGCCGGTTGGTAGGGATCAGTCGTCCCAACTATCGATACAACATCAGGCAAAAGAGTTCTGGCGTTGGTGAGGCACTTATCCAGCATGGAACCAGGATTCTTCTTGACAATGATCATGTTCTCGAAGTCTGTGGGGAGATGGTACTTATCACTTCTGGAGTCGCAGTAGATGCATCCGAATTGACATCCATTATAAGGGTTTATGCTGTACTTATCCCAGAACCAGCTGTCAATGAACTTCCTTACATTGAGAATGGACTTGAATTCCTTCTCGATGAATGTGACCATTCCAATGTGACCCCCCTTATTCACTTTCGAGGTTCTCCCTCTTATGAACTCGGGTCTTGTACTTGTATTCGTCAACTTTCAGCAGGTTCATCACTCTGGTAGGTTCCTTCTTCACCAGGTTTCTGCAAGCTCGATAGGCTATCCAGTAGGAGTTCTTGTCACCACTGTCAACCAACTCTTTGACGAGCTCATATACGAGGTCTGGTAGTCGTTTTGCTAGGTCACTCAAATTGTTACCCACCGAGGTGCGTGCATCAGGAAACGATTCTTTGAAGAGTTTCCTAAGTATAGACAGCGGGTATGCAGGGTCATTGAAGAACCACTTGTTTTCCTGAACAGGGCGGAGAGTCTCAGCCACAAATCTGCGGAGGTGCCCGTCATCAGATTTTGTGAGTCGTACCAGGTATTTCCTAACCTGTTTAGGGTGTTCGCCTATGATTTTGCGAAAGAACATCTGGGAAATCTCGCGCAAGTTCCAGTCCGATGATGAAGCTGCAGACTCAAAGTAGGGAAGGACTCTCTGAAGGTCTCTTAAGCCATAGTATGATAATATGCCTAAGCCGACCGATCTACCTCTATGGTTAGTCCCCTTCACATAGATCTGAGATGCCACCTCAAATGCGGACAAATCTAGATTAACGAGATGTTTGAAGAGAAGTTCACTCACGGTTTTTACCGAATACACAATTCCGTAGGACCCGCGTTTGCTTTCGGGAATATTGGCGCGAACTCTGTCGACGATTGCGGAGAGTTTGTCCGCAGCCGAGGCGTACCGCCCGCCTGCAATATCTCTAGTGATATCGCCTTTGATCTCGTTCTCAATTCTGTCCGTGATTATCCTCATGAGAAACCGATCCTGCATCTAGAAGGATGTGCAAAGCGAAAGGTCATATGTAATGGTCTTCTTACAAACTTTATTAAGTTTCACCAAAGAGGGACTTCCCCCGAGGCTCATCAACAGATTCGAAGATGTAGGAACCTTGCGACAATTCACTCCTGCTTTCAAATCATCATTTACCTGTTGGCATAATATATATGGGGAAAGCGTTTTCATCTAGTGGCAGTCGCCAGAGTGTTTGAGGAGGGAGCGCCGACTGATTTCGAGAGCAATGACGAGGAACGTGTTGTAGGTCTCACGTACCAGCCTCTTCTTTGTCCTTGTCGGTTTGAGGAGGTTGAGGGGCAGGCACTTCCTCACGTACATCCCCGAGATACCGTAGAAATGCTAAAGTATTTAAGCATCCGACTGGAATCTCGCTGCGATTCTCCCCCACCTCTGAAGAGCGTGGGCTTCCTCGCAACATGTAGTGAAGTCATTATCATGCCGAGAACTCTGCGTTGCTGAGAATCCCCAACATCCTTATGCCTCTTTATCAAGTTTCTCATTTTTTGGCAGAGCTGTATGTCGTCCTCTATTGCTTCGACTAAGGATGGGAAAATGGGCGTCTTGGTACTCTTGTCGTCCAATCGGAGAAACCACCTCTCCCTAGAATCATCAGGGTCAGCTCCTTAGAAAGGCGAGGTTCTGCGCAGGCAGCAACGCATAGGCAAATGCAAAAGACTAGTGAGAAAGGTCGTAGATGCCTTGACGCTATGACTTAAAAGATCAATCATGGCACATAGATCGTTGAATGAAAACCTTGTCATTCTACCTGGAATTAGAAACGTAATATGGGAGTGGTACACATGACTGATGAAGTTAGAAATGTGTGCATGGTTGGCGCGGGAACTATGGGGCGCGCCATTGGTGCTCAAGCAGTCACACATGGCTGTGATGTTCGTGTCTTTGACATAAATCCATTGGCCCTAGATCAAGCGAAGAAATTCATAAGTGACGCAATGAAGATGAGTCAAAAGAAAGGAGCCCAGGGAACGGCCGCATACCACAACAGCCTCTCTGAGGCTTTGAAAAATGTCGATCTTGTCATCGAAGCAGTTCCAGAAGATTTGCAGCTCAAGAAGAGGGTCTTCGCCGAAATAGATGGCGGTGCTCCACCACATGCGATTATTGCCACAAATAGTTCATCAATACCTATTTCAAGAATTGAGGATGCGGTCAGGCGAAAGGAAAAGGTGTTGAATCTCCATTTCTATCTCCCAATACAACAAAGAAACATGGTCGATGTCATGAGAGGAACCAAGACAAGCGACGAGACCCTCCAGAAAGGCAAAAAATGGGTTGTAGGCATTGGATGCGTTCCAATTGTTGCCAAGAGAGAGTGCCTCGGCTTTGTGTTCAACAGGGTATGGCATGCGATAAAAAAAGACTGCTTAAAGATATTGGATGGAGACTACGCTGACATCGAGGATGTTGACAAAGCATGGAGAATATTCACCGGAATGCCATACGGGCCATTCACCATGATGGACGTTGTAGGTTTAGACGTGGTACTAGACATAGAGATGGCATACTACAAGGAAAGTGGTGATCCGAAAGACAAGCCACCGCAAAGGCTCGCCGACATGGTAAAACGCGGCGAACTTGGAATAAAAACGGGGAAAGGTTTCTACACCTACCGGAAAACAAAATAGTGCCTTTCCTATCCCTAGACGAGCGCCTCAGCAGACACGTCTTGAAACCCACCCACTGTTTCGCGTGTTCCGCAATTCCTCTCCCTAGATTCCTCATTCTCATCATAGTTCTTGTGAGACATGTTTTGCCTAAAGTCTCCTGTAGGAATGAGTCACAATGTAAGAATCGAGCTCCGACGGCGCCTAGCTTTACAGGCTTGTCGAAAGCGGGACTATGAGCCATGAAATCTATATATACATGGACTAGGCAATTTTAGAAATTAGCCGTAGACCTAGGGAAACGCCTAGGTCGAGCGATCAACCGAACGCGCTAATACGGAAGAAAAGAGGATGGAGAGTGACCTACTTCTTGGTTAAGCCTAGAGTTGCAATAGTTGGAGTTGGACAGACCAAGTGTGAAAGCAGGAAAAGCCAAGTCTACTACGACATCGTCTACGAAGCTGCATCAAAAGCTCTTCAAGACGCAGGGATGGAACGAAACGAACTTGAAACAATCATCCAAGCTGAAGACGACGTCGCTGACGGGCGGACAATCTCAAACATGCACACCTGCACTGCAGCCGGTGGCCTTCTGAAGGACGAGAGCAGATGCGGGGAAGATGGAACATTCTCTCTAGCCTATGCCTACATGAGACTTACTTCAGGTCTATATGACACAGCCATGGTAACAGGTATTGGAACTACTGAGTCACCTTTTGAGCTTGTAACGAATCTCGCTTTCGACCACCTTTTCACAAGAGGGTTCGGACTCAGCTGGGTGACCTCCTTCGCGATGCATGCAAACGGATACATGAAAGCAACGGGAGTAACGGAGAAACAGGCTGCCAAAGTCGTCCTAAAGAATAGGAGAAACGGTGCAAAGAACTCGTACGCTCACCTGAGAAAAGCAGTGACGCTTGACGAAGTCTTGCATTCACCAATGGTTTCATATCCATTGAAGAAGCTTGACCTTCCGCCGTCATCATCGGGTGCATGTGCAGTCATTCTGGCATCGTCTGAGTATGTCAAAAGAATCACCGATAACCCAGTCTGGATAGACGGGTTAGCGTGGAACGTGAGTTCATACTACTTCCAGGACGCCGAACCAGGAGAACTGCTTCCATTACGGTGGGCTTCTGAGAGAGCATACAAGATGGCTGGAATAGAGAATCCTCCAAAAGAACTGCAGGTCGCTGAGCTTCACGACATAACATCTTACCATGAACTCATGGAGTACGAGGCACTCAAGTTCTGCGACAAGGGTCGTGGAGGCGTAACAATAGATGAAATGGGTGAAGACGGACGAATTGGTGAGCTTGCAGTTAATCCGTCGGGCGGAGCTCTTTCGTCGCATCCTCACCACGCGGCAGGTCTCTTCAGAGTCGTTGAGGCGGCTCTGCAACTGAGAGGTGGAGCTGGCAAGCACCAAGTCAGGGGCGTGAAGAAAGCGCTGGCTCACGGAATAACTCACATCGCAGGAGCGGCATCCATGGGACATGGGGTAGTCATCTTAGGCAAGGAGTAAAGGAGGGAGAGCAAGAAAATGGTTGTTAATAAGGCAGCTATAATCGGTACTGGCTTGACAAGAACAGCCACAAAAAGAAGGGAAGTCACACACCCAGATATTACCTACGAGGCTGTGACAGCGGCTTTGAATGACGCAGGCATAACTCTGAAGGACGTAGATGCTGTTGTGTATGGTTGCATGGATCCATTTGATGGAGTTGAGGCTCCTGACAGATGGGATGTTGACTCAACTGGAGCTCCTCTTGGTAAGCCTTATATGAAGATATCTACGGGTGGAACCACTGGGGGCTCAGCTGCTCAGGCAGGCTACTACCATGTTGCGTCAGGCCTCTTTGACGTAGTACTCGTCGTTTGCTGCCAGAGAGTTGGCGAGTGCGAAGATGCACAAATGGTACTCAACACAGCCGGAGACCCCATATATGAGAGGGAGACAGGAGCTGGAGCAATAACCATCGCAGCAGTGCAGGGGGCCGCCCACATAGCCAAGTACGGGACAAAGATGGAGCACTTCGCCATGGTTTCAGCCAAGAACCACGAGAACGCCTTCAACAATCCCAACGCGCATCTGCACCTACACATGACTCCCAAAGATGTCATGAACTCGGGTGTGATCTCCTGGCCATTGACTCTCTACATGTGCTGCCCAAGGTCAGACGGAGCAGCGGCTGTCATATTTGCTTCAGAGGAGAAAGCCAAGCAACTGTGCAAGGAGCCAGCCTGGGTTAAGGGCGCTGGTTCAATATCAGATTCCTACTCCCCAGGAGAACGACTGGACGTAGCTGATTGGGACACGCTTGAGATGCTTGGTAGGCGAGTGTATCGCAAGGCGAAGATCACGAACCCCCTGAAGGACCTCCAAGTAGCTGAGCTCTACGAAGCCTTTGCTTGCCAAGAGATACTTGAGTATGAAGCACTCCACTTCTGCGGGAAGGGCGAAGGCGGAAAACTCGTTGAGAACGGTGTCACCAGCATGAAAGGAGAGCTACCTGTAGACCCGTCAGGCGGAGTAGAATGCACCAATCCAATAGGCGCCACAGGACTAATCAGAGTAGCAGAAGCAACTCGCCAAGTCATGGGGAAAGCTGATAAGATGCAGGTTCCAAATGTTGAAACCGCCTTGGCACACGCATGGGGAGGCGCGATATCACTTCACGCGCTGATGATACTGGGGAGAACACCATAAGCGCAATAGAAAGGAGGTTACTTCAGTCTAACAGCAAAATTGAAGCCGACTAAAAAGAATTCTTGAAGAGGAGGAAAGCAAGATTATGAGTAGCGCTGGTAAGAAAATCGAAGAGAAGAAAGAGCAGTTTCTCGAGTTTCCTGGCAAGTGGAACATACCCTACATGCACTCAGCCGGAAAAGCAGCAACTAGATTCTTCAACGAGTTAAAGAACAAGAAGATAATGGGAATCA
>JAUQYT010000110.1 GCA_030587605.1 Candidatus Njordarchaeum guaymasense | reverse complement strand
ATAGCACTTTGCTGCTCATAACCTGCGCGGCGCACTCGTCGCAAACTATCGCCCCACAAGAAGCACAGGCGCGAACCCTTGTTTTGGTTCCGCAGAACTCACAGGCTAATCGACCCATAGGTCAACCAACCCCGAGCAAATTATATGAATCACATCAGTTAAAAACTTTTGTCTAATGGATGTTAGCCAGCAAGGAGCGATTGCGAGAATTCTAATCTTCAATGTTGTCAAGCGAAGTACTCTTCGAACTCTTTCAGCATTGGCGTGACATCTAGTCCCTTGTACCCAATTTTCTGTGCAAGTTCAACCGCATCGTATTTCTGTCCTGCTGACCAGAGTTCTCTCAAAAACTTTCCCGCTTCTGGACTTTTGAACCATGTTTCTCCGTATTTCTCGGTTATCTCTGCTCTCAGTTGGGCTTCAAATATCCATGCTCTCAAGTATTGCGCTGAATAGAATCCATCGTCTACGTCAGTCAAGTAGTGGGTTCTCGGGTGCTTAAACTTCAGCGATGCTTCCAGAGTTTCTTTGTATTCATCGGCCACGCCTTTGATTTGTTTGGCGGTATGAAGAAGGAGTTCGTACTTCAGTTTAGCACCGTATCTCCTTAGGAAGTAGAGCTTGTATAGGTATGCGAAGTCCAAGTATTTGCTCAATCCCTTGTCCATTATGTTTTCGCTCAACCATTTGTCGTTAAGCGTCAGGTACTCGAATAGGAACGCGTAGGTTTCAGTCACGGAAGAGTCTCCAAGCCACTTGTACTCAATCGGTAACATCGGGTTAACGCAGGCGTGGTGAACTGTGTGTCCGGCCTCGTGCAGCATTGCTGCGTAATCGTCTTGTCCGCCCTTAGGCATGACAACTAGCCTCACGTCTTCAGGTATTTTCACGAGGGAGGTGAAAGCCCTTGGGCTCTTTTTTGGTCTCTCTTCCAAGTCTATGAGAATATTCTTGTTCTTGGCTATGTCGAATCCAATTCCCTTCAAAGTGCTTTCAAGGACGCGTAATGCTTTTTCTTTTCTGAAATATGAGTCAAACTCCTTTGCGCGGAACACGTA
The DNA here is from genome assembly GCA_030587605.1 of Candidatus Njordarchaeum guaymasense. Classification (GTDB taxonomy): domain Archaea; phylum Asgardarchaeota; class Njordarchaeia; order Njordarchaeales; family Njordarchaeaceae; genus Njordarchaeum; species Njordarchaeum guaymasense. The sequence continues at coordinate 3,564 of JAUQYT010000110.1, read as the reverse complement.
CGCTATATCGTGTTTCTCTGCTTCACTCAATTCAACTTTTGCGACTCTACTGGTTGTTTCCCCCATTTTATCGACAAACATGGACTCTGTTCTTTCAATGAAGTATGCCATCGAGTTTCTTAGTTCTTCGAAGCTGATCTTCTTAGTATCTCGGTACAGCTCGAGGTAGTTCTTGTAACCGAGATCCTTTGACATGCTATGGAGTTTCTCCATTCTCTCCTCAAGAATCGGGTTTAGCTTGTCTTCTATCGCCTTGTTTCTCGCATGGAATATTTTTGCTCGCTTCGTCCTATCGTCCTCATTATGATACCTTACCTCAGCTAGCCTAAATGGGATCTCTTCGTCGTTGACTTTGACTACTTCCTTGGACTCCACAGTCTCAGCTTTATCAGTGTACTCCTTGACATGATGACCAAGAAATTCTTCTGTGGTAGAGGCTTGAAGGTAGCGAAGTCGTCGCTCGCCTTCTCCTCCCACTTTCTCTTTAGCCCTCAGTTCCTTGATCTTCTTTACGTTTCCTCTATCAAAGAGATGAGCGTACTTGTCGAAGATCTTTGAGATATTGAGCTCCTCTTTCAAACCTGACCAGTTGAGGTAGTACTCCAGGTTAACTTCGCTGCAGAAGTTCTCGACATCTCTTCTGAAGGATTCAAGATCTAGCAAACCGTAACCCCTCTAGATTAGCAGATCCGCGAAATTCCAACTAGTTCGAATGCAGAGGCTCAAGGTTTCCATGCACGTGTGTAATCAGTGGGCGTGTCTATCACTTTTATATCTAACTAACCATAGTCACTACGAATAAATGTCTTAGCTCATTCACCATAACAGGTAATTGGGCAAATGCATATAGCTAGACTGTCGCTGTGTTTGGCCTGAGCTAAGAAGGAAGGTAATCATGCCAGTTAGCTGCGCTGAGGGGCGCCAGAGTCATGAATAAACGAGAGTCGATGGAGAAGGGCGCAAATACTGCAGAGTCCTATTTCAAAATCATTGTGGCTGGGGAGGCCGACGTGGGGAAAACGGCGCTAGTGAACAGATACTCCATGGGAGAATTCGTCGCGCCGGAGACAATTGGGATAGATTTTTCCTCGAAGTCAGGGAAATCCGCGGAACTAGGTCGCTTCAAGTTCTCAATCTGGGATCTCGGCGGAGAGGTGAGGTTTCGCTTCATTCTGCCAGAGGTCTGCAAAGGCGCTAAGGGAGTTATGCTGCTTTTTGATCTCTCGAACCCTAAAACATTTAAGAACCTGGACGAATGGGTCAAAGTAATCAGAAGCTGCATGGGAAACGTCCCCGTTCTTCTTGTAGGAGCCAAGGCAGACCTTCAAAGCAAGGTTCCTGAAGAACTTATCAAGAGATTTGTCAAAGAGAGGAAGTTGAGTGGCTTTGTAAAAGTATCAGCTAAGCAAAACAAGAATGTTAATGAAGCCTTCCAGAAGATAATCGAGCTTACACCAAAAGAGATAACACAATAGAGAAGGCTTAACGCCGAATACCATAAATGGCATTGACAGCGAGAGATGACAGGCACAGCGAAGACACGTCTTATCGGGGATAGATAAGAGTTGAACCCGCGTGATAGGCTGATAGCAGTTCTTGAGAAACGTGAGCCGGACTATGTCCCTATAGTTTTTCAATCAATAATCTCCTCAAAACTCTCCAAGGGAATAATGAAGATTGTGGGCTATGATGTTGTAGGTGGACCGCCATCCCTGGGAGGAGACATTAGTTATCAAACCATTAGGGAGTATCTAAAGAGGATCAAGAAGGAGAATCCTTCTGACTGGAAGGAAGACATCACAGAGGTAGCGAATGCGGTTGCAGCCAGTCCGGTAAACGTTGAGCCTTATGCCAAGTTGGGCGTAGATGCCTTCTTCCAACCTTCTACTCCTGGAAAGCTTAGAGTAATAGATGAGAATCGTATCATCAATGAATTTGGGGCAATCTCGGCATTTGGAGACGCAAATGGGGAACTTATCCTGTGGTACAGTGATGGTCTTCTTGAGACACCTGAACAACGGGATCAATGGACGCTTCCTATACCTGGACCGGATCGCGTCGAAGTCTATAGAAAGGCTTTGAAGACTTGTGGTGACAGAGTTTACCCGATTGCGTTTGTGGTTGGAATATTCGAGTTAACGTGGCAATCTATGGGTTTCACTGAATTTGCACGCCACTTGAAGACGAACCCCGATTTCATTAGGAGAGTTTACGGTGAACATGCTAGGTTCGCTGAGGAGTTGGCTAAGCTTTTCATAGATGCCGGCGCAGAGGTCATAGGGATAGGAGACGACGTTGCCTACAAGAACAACCTAATGGTTTCACCTAAAATGTGGGCTGAATTTGTCCAACCACTAGTGTCAAGGATCGTCAACACAATTCATAAACGCGGCGCACTCGTTTTCATGCATTCTGACGGCTACATCACGCCCCTCATAGATCTCATAGTCAAGACTGGATACGACGGGTTGCAGAGCCTCGAACCGCTAGCTGGAGTGAACCTCGGTGAAGTCAAAGAAAAGTACGGTGACAAACTTGGGCTAATAGGAGGAATTGACACATCCCAGCTTTTGCCATATGGAACTGAAAAAGATGTTGAGAACGCCGTGAAGCAAGCCATAAAAGCGGCAGGCAAGAGAGGGGGCTACGCTATTGGACCCTGCACTGAAATCCACTGGAAGTGCAAGCCCGAAAATGTCTTGGCGATGATCAGATACGCGAGGAAATACGGCAAGTACCCTCTGCAAATCTAGATCTAGGGGAAGCGTGCGCCACAGGAATCGGGAATTACGCTAAATCCTTGACGATTTGTTTGACTGTGTCCGTGAATGTCTTTACTTCCTCAAGCGTATTATAGACATATAGCGATGCTCTCACTGATCCTTGTAGCCCATGGGCGTTGAACCAACTATGTACACAATGCTTCCCTGATCTCACCATTATGTTAGCTATTTCATCAAGGATCATTGCGACGTCATGCGGATTCATTCCTTCAATGTTGAAGCTCATGATCGGTCCTCTAAGCCTCGGATCTCGTGGTCCTATGAATGCAACTTTCTCAACCTCACTGAGTTGCTCGGTCATTGCTGCATTCAACTCAGTCTCATGTTGTTCAATTTCATCCATACCGATCCTCATCAGGTACTCAGCGGCAGCTCCAGCCCCTATTATTCCTGCATAGTTTTGGAGCCCTGCCTCAAATCTCTCGGGTAGACCAAACATAGTATACGAGTCGTAATCTGTGTCTGAGACTGTGCCTCCACCAGTCATGAAAGGTTTCAACCCCTCTAACTCATCATACCTACCGTAGAGAACACCCACGCCACTCGGTCCACACATCTTGTGAATTGAGAAGGCGAAGAAATCAGCCTCCAAGTCACAAACATCAACCTTCATGTGAGGAGCACTTTGGGCCCCATCGAGCATCACAAGGGCACCGCGTTCATGCGCCAGCCTAGTGATCTCTCGCGCCGGTACGGTTACGCCGTCGAGATTGGACGTGTGAACCATCGAAACTAGCTTAACGTTTCGGCTTAGGGCTTTCTCGAACTCATTCATGTTGAA
>JAUQYT010000063.1 GCA_030587605.1 Candidatus Njordarchaeum guaymasense | reverse complement strand
GCATCTGCCCCATGCTTCGCTAGAGAGTATTCGAGAGCTGATTGCACAGAACTCGCCTGACGCAATCCCATCTTCCTCAGTTGCTTCTCTTTTACTCCGTCGCTCACTACCACGACCTCTCTGTCTTCAAGTACTTCTCTCCACCACAGAACAACGCCCCCCGGAGAGCCAGGTACCTGTTTCTTGACGACCAAGCGCAGCATTTCCTCAGGCTTCGCTCTCCTGACCATGAAGTTGTAGAAATCTTCAGGAGGAGATCCTCCTGCGCCATCGTAGCACGGAGAAACCAATATCAATGTTCCCCCTTTCTTCGTTACCATCTCGCCAATGGTAGCCGCCTTTTCTGCATAAAACAGGTTTGAATCGATGGGAGTAGCGCTCACTATGGCGATATCGGCCATCTTTCGAATCTTGACTCCGTACAGCTCTTTTATGATGGCGGTGCCTTTTTCGTGCGCTTTGATGAAGTCTCCGGCTACGAGCCTAACAACCTTCTTCTGCGAGTTGAGGATGGTGTTTACTATGAAGTTGAGACCCACCATCCTTGCGACTTCATTCATGTCCTGTCGCACAGGATTACTCTTCATATTGCCTAATCGACAGTAGTATGATCCTTCCATGCTGTGGTTTTGTTCTATCGTGTCTCGTCCGCAGATTCCAGGCAGCACTATCTTGGCTCCTCCGCTAAATCCGGAGATGTGGTTCGCTATTAGGTTCCCAATACCCACCTTGAAGTCGGACTCTACCACCAGTCGGTTTGCCCAGACCGGGGTACCGAAAGACGTAGTTCCCAAATAGGCGAGTTGCCCCTTGTTGTCACAATCGTGCTGAACCACCTCGAACTGGCCTATCACTTGCTCACCTAGCTTTCGTCGAAGCTCCTCTTCGCTGCAGGCACGATGGGTTCCTCGAGCAATCACAAACGTGATGCCCTTCTTGGACACGCCGGCGCTATTCAACTCCGCCAAGATAGCTGAGACTATCTCACTTGTTGGCGTAGGTCTAGCCCAGTCGTCCACTAGAATTGCGATCTTCTTACCTGGTCCAACGAGCTTCGATAGCGGTTTTGAGCCGATAGGGTTTCTCAACAGCCGGGTAGTCTCGGCCTTGAGGTCGCGGATCTCACGAATCTTCTTGAGTGAATGGTGCATCAGTAGGTTCCTCCTGAGAATGTCAAACTCTTTCTCTTTTTGTCCATATGGGATCCTTATGCGCAAACGTCTGGCCTCCTGGTGATCGATCGCAGGGTTCACGCATCTTTCGAATACGTATAAAATTGTTGCCCTGACTGCTGTTCCACTTGAGATCGTCCAACCACTTCACACGTCAGGTTCGGACAAGCTCTTCAACCTACGCAACCGTTTTCTCCGAAAGACCAAGCTGATCCAATACCCTCTTAATCTTGTGCGTGCTTTCCTCCGACACTGGAACTAGAGGCAGTCTGACCGTTCCAGCCGGAAGACGTAACATCGACATAGCCATCTTCAAAGGAGCAGGATTGGTTTCCACAAAGAGCGCATCAAATAGCGGCAGCAATCGATAGTGGAGCTGTCTTGCCTCCCGAAAGTTCCCTGACAGGGCTTCATTGACCAGTCTTGACATCTCTTCTGGAACAAGGTTGGATGCGACAGATATCACTCCTCTGCCACCAAGCGCCATGATAGGGAGGGTTAACGGATCATCTCCTGAAACTATCGAGATCTTCGCACCAACCATCTCCATCAATCTCATTATCTGACTGAAGTTTCCGCTTGATTCCTTGAGCCCAACAATGTTCATGATCTCGCACAGGCGTTGGACCGTCGAGACTTCAAGATTCGAAGCAGTTCTTCCAGGGATATTGTATAGGACTACGGGAAGGCTTACTGACTGCGCAACGACCTTGAAATGTTGGAACATGCCCTCTTGAGTTGGTCTGTTGTAATACGGGGCTACCAGTAAGAGGCCATCGACACCAACATCAGCAAACTCCTTCGCAAGCCTCAGCGTGTCCGCAGTATTGTTTGTTCCGGCCCCTGCTAAGACCGGTACCTTTCCGTTACTCGCGTCGACCACAGTCTTAACCACAACATGCTTTTCATCATGTGAAAGAGTAGCGGATTCTCCGGTTGTTCCACAAGGCACAACTCCGTTCACTCCCCCCTCAAGCTGCAGTTCTATGAGTTGACGGAGCCCTTCTTTGTCTATCTCTCCGTCCTGTTTGAATGGTGTAATCAGCGCCGTGAAAGTTCCCCTAAGTTCCCACTTCATTCATGCAGCCTTCTACTCAGTTATCCGATCTGGGCCCTGATACACCTAGAAAAGGGTTTCCCGCCGAATGGCATCTCGCGGGCAACGCATCTTTTCTTCCCATCAAGGTTGGATCCAGAGTCGTTACTATGCACATCTAAAAACAATCAAGCCTTCCGAGATTGTGCAGGCAGACGCGACTCTTTCGATTCGTATTAGGAGGCAGGAGTGCGAACTATCTCCTATTCATAATCGCGAGAAAAATATGCGCCCTTTGACTCGTGGAATGCGATGACGTACCGTCAA
>JAUQYT010000019.1 GCA_030587605.1 Candidatus Njordarchaeum guaymasense | reverse complement strand
GTTTCAAGGCTGCTGAAAATCCATTGGTGAGTAAACTTGACGTTGATGGTTTGGAGAAATATCTGATAATCGGTCTGGTAACTATGCCCTCAATGGTTACCATTTCTCTAGGCATGAGCATGGCCGGAGTCTCAGTCTTTTCGATTAACGTTGTTTACTATGTCCTGCTGTTCTACAGGTTCTCGTTAATGGCATATGCAAGAATTGCGAGGAAAGCTGACCTTCACATTGACAAGGAAGACATCGGTGCTAAATATGAGAAAAGAATGATAGGCTGGTTTACAATACTGAACTTGTTCATCTCGGCGGCAACACTGGGGTACACCCTCCTCTTCACGACCGTACCGCCATATGCGCTTGCCGAAATCACTGTTGTTGAATTGCAGTCACTGTTGGTGGCAATACTTGTTCTTCCTTTTGTTGAAGGGTTCGCTGTACTTTTCTTCAGTAGATTCTGGCGATTCTGGGCCAGACTTGGGACACGTCTGCGCGGTATCAATGGGAAACTTGCCTTGTATTCGGTGTTCAGGGGAATCTTGATTGGCGGTGCTTGTTTTGTTCTCTTCTATTCTATTCTATCCTTTGTGACAGCAACAACAACGGAATTCTCAACCGGAGTCGGACCAATCTTCAACGTCGATGGTGGAACTGGATCAATATACGATCTCATGAAAAAAGTCATGGAGCAGTTCAATAAGCTAGCGACGCCAAGCTACACGCCAACGCTACCTCCTTTTGCTATACTCATGTTGCCAGCGCTCTGGGCACTGGTAGCCATTTTCCTATTCCAGTTCATCAAAGTTCTCATAGGTGGAGCGCTGACTCATAGAGGCAATGTCGCCCCGGAATACAGCACAGTTGTTGCTAGCATTGTAATGGGTCTCTTAATCTGGTGGATCATACCTACTACAAACTTCATTCTGCAACCAGTTCCAGTAGGCATAGCCACTGATACTGGCCTGTCTACAATGACAGATATACTTGTGCCCCAACCCTTCATCGGCTCGATATTCTATCTTTACCAATTCGTCCCGACTCCCACGGATATCCTCTACATACTCTTCCTAGACTTCCCAATCTGGATCTTCGGGTCGTTGTTCTTTGCGTACTTCTTTAGGTTCAGGAGAGCTTTGATTCCTGTGAAGAAAGAGGCTGGCGCATTCCGGGCGGATGACTTCTTCAAGCTCTTTGTGTCCTTCTGCGTCGTTATAGTCGCATCAGTTGCAACCCTTTTCGCCATAAATCCCGCCACACCACTGGGAGACTTCGTACACGGACTCCTAAGCAGATTATGGTTCCCCAACTACAGAGAACAAGCGATATTCATGGCGGTTGGATCGTCGTGGATATTCTTCCATAACATGATCCGATTCTTACTAACCGTGTTTGCCCCCTTGTTGCTCTGGGTCAGTGTAGTAGGCATCTGGAAATATTGGAAAGATAAGAACGGAAAGATCGAGATATGGCACGTGCTCGCCATTATCCTCCTTGTAACCGAGGCTCTCGTCCTCGTGGACAGATTCACGTACATCGCAGTCATAGGGATCCCTCTGGTCTTAGCAACGCTTTACCGTGTGTTCTACCGCATCTTGAAAAGAGCTCCACTCAAGACGATGTTCAGAACAACATTCCTCAAGATCTCCTTCTACTCGTTGATTCTCAGTGAGATCTACTCGACCGCAATAGCCATAGCTGACAGATACATGTTTCCTCTGCCTCCAGCAATCGAGAGCTTTTATCAGGGTGGCAACCTTGGATTGCTAAGTTACCTCTTGATTCTGATTCCGCATGGTTTAGTTGAGATACCTGCAGCCATGCTGGCAGCCTTGATCGGGCTATACATTGCACGCAGAATGACAGCTAAAATTGACGAGGATGAAAAGAAACTCGACAAGTTCCTAGCCGAGGGAAAGAACCTTATCACATCACGTGCCGTCTGGTACCCGATACTCTTAGTGACGATCTTCTTCATTGTTGCAGCCGCAATCGAGATCTACATTACATGGAGCTTGATCGAACCGTTGGTAAACGCCTTTGGATTCGCCTAGATCAAGGTACTAGCGCTTTGACGCATACAGAACAAGGGCTTTGCAGCGCTTCCTCGTAACTCTTCCTTCCTCTTTTTTTCGGTGATGGCGATCACTTCTCTCTAGCTTCTCTAGAGATCACTGCCTTATCAGGTTCGATCCCGTGCCATTTTACTTCGTATCCGAGCAATTTTAGTAAAGATTGTGGACCTGTAACCATAGCTTCCTGTATGAGCTTTGATGCCTCGTGAAGTGTTTTACTTTCAAGAGTTTCAAGCTTCGCTTCAATTTCTTTTAGTAGCTTTTCTGATACTAACTGGTTGCCAACGACGACATAGCCGGGTTGAGGATTGTCTTTGATGTGCATCGTTAGGGCTTCAGCTGTAACACCAGAATTTCGGGAGGCCTCTTTCAGGTCAACTACGTCGCCCTCCAATTTCAAATGGATCTCTGGGATCCTTGTCAATTGTTTGGAGATAAGGTCTCCTTCAATTCTTTTCAAGCGTTCGACAATGGGTTTCAGAGGAACGGTTCTCTCGAAGATAATTATGTCACCTAGAAGACCTGACAGTTTTCTTTGCGAGCCAAGCTTCTTGTCTACGGCGATGATCATGTTCGAGAGACTTAGTTGCCTCAGCTTCTGTATTTTCTTCTCAAGGTACTCTTTTGTCCAGAACCCGACTACCTCAAGGTAGACCTTGACGCCGTCCTTCTCGAAGCTGAAGTCAGGTATCATCACTGTTCCTCCAATCAGTATGAGTGGTTCGGGTTCTCTCTTAATTGTCCAACCTGATTCCATCGCCGAGAAATCTTTCCAGAACTTCTCTTCAACATAGCTGTCAAAGTGATTCCGCTCAACATTCGACTCCCTGACCTCTTCAAGTTGGCCCTCGACTTCTTTAGAGTTGAGTTCAAATCCGTAGACTCTTGGGAACCCTTCTCTACGCCTCAGTATGTCTGCCTTGATCTTCCAATACTCACTCCCAAGAATTATGGGTATAAGTTTGGCTATAGAGGTACCGTACTTCTCGGTCATCTTCATTAGTGCCATCGGGCCCTCAACAGTAATCCTGTAGCTTTCAGCACCGACGGCTTCAACGAAATACATGAGGCCGAGTCGTTTGATGTTCCCGAATATCTTCTGGTAGTTTCCTCCGCGAACAGTGAACTCGACGCTAACAGCTTTGAAGAGTAATGTCTGCGTCAAGCCAAGGTTGTAGTATCTTATTAGAGCATCACTGTTTGCAGGATTGAACTGTTTGAGTATGAGGTTCTCATCGAAGTCAGACCACAATGACTTCTCCAAGTCCTGAGTGGTGGTGTTGAGTTCCTTTGCTACATTCTCTATGATTTCTGCTCTTTTCTCCCCGCTTGTGACGACCCCCATTTCGCCAGCTAAGGTGAAGACCAGTCTTCTCGCGGTGTTCGGATCAACCGGACTGCTCGTCTCGAAGGTGCACCTACGCATGAGGAGAGTGGCTAGCCCTCGTATCAATCTGTAGTCGTAGCGACCCTCGTTTTCGAATCTCTCGAGCTCCTCGTAGATACGCTCCTTTGTCTTCCCGACTCCCTTGCCAAAGATTTCAATTAACCTCTGAACAAGCTGGAGTGTAGCCTGATCTAGAATGGCGTATTTGGGTCTGATCTTCCCTCGTGAAAATATTGTGACCAGCAATGGAGACGGGAGCACTCTTCTCCTCCTCTCTTATCGAGGTATTAACAAAACTCATACCTGACTATTCTGCTTCGAATATCTGTTTACCGCGATGATATGTTGCCTTAACTTTCATGGTAGCTAGCTTCTCAGGGCGGACCATTCTTGGATCCTTCTCCAAGACGACAAAATCAGCAAGCTTACCTTTTTCTAAACTTCCCTTTGTGCGCTCCTGCCCAAGCGCGTAAGCTGCGTTGCAAGTAAACATCTTAAGCGCTTCCATGACCGTGATGGCTTGTTCTGGGACGAACCCATTCCTGGTAACGCACACGTGAACTGCTTTCATAACCTTAGCTGACTCGACTGGTGCGTCTGAGGCCCCGGCCAGCACTACGCCCGCATCGATAATCGCCCGAAAAGGATAGGTGCGATTGCATCGTTTCGATCCCAGTCTTCTCTCTAACCAAGCATATTCGCTATCAATGAATGCGGGCTGGCACACTAGGACTATGCCAAGTTTTGCAGCATCTGCAATCGTGTCGTCTGTTAAGGTGGAGGCGTGCTCAATGCGGAAGCGAGCTCGCCTAGACCGAGACCCAACCAGTACATCGTGATACAGGTCGACCAGAATCCGGTTAGCTCGATCTCCAATGGAATGGCAAGCAACCTGAAATCCTAGCTCGTAGGCTTCCTTGATCAATTCTCGGAGATGGTCTTCCATGTTCACCAATAGCCCAGTTTTCCCTTCTGGTGAATCGGAGAAGGGTTCAAACATGTAAGACGTGGACGCGCCAAATGTCCCGTCGATGAATAGTTTGATCCCTCCGACGCAGTATTTCTCCTCCTTATCATTTAGTGGTTGGAATGATTGGCTTAGCCGCTTCAGTTTCTTGGGTGAGTCTGTTATCAGGTAGAAGACGAAGTCTTGCTCGATCAGCCTTTCTTTGAGCAGCGCTTCCATAAGTGGTAGTTCCATCACCCCCGCCTTGCCAGCAGGACCTTTTTCATCTGTCTGTAATACTCCTCCGCATGTGGTAATCCCATATGATGCTAGCTCTGCTGAGAAGTCTTTGCAGCCGTTCCTGATGCGGTCAAGATTCGGTGGCGGCACGCGGTCTATGGCGAGGGCGGTCGCGGTTTCAGTAAATATGCCAGTAGGCTCACCTGTTTCATCCAATCTGATTTCTCCCGAGGAGGAAGTTTTCTCCTTCACGTTGGAACTGTCGATGCCGATGATTTGCAGCGCAGCTGAGTTTACTCCACATATGTGACCGTCGTGCCTCAGAACTAACACGGGTCGGTTGGGGCAAAACGAGTCCAAGACTTTCCGATCGGGGAAATGGCGTTCAGCAGGATCTTTGAAATTGTCTTCCATCAAGTCTATTCCAATAATCCACTCGCCTGAGCGCCTAGTTGCGTCTTCTCTTCTTAGGATTTTGCCCAGTTCCGAGTGACTCTTGACTCCAGTTAAGCTGAGTTGTGTTTTGAAATAGATGTAAAGTGCTGGATGTAGGTGGGCATCGATGAACCCTGGCACTATACACGCGTCGCTCAAGTCTTTCTCCGCTAGCATAATCTCATTATGGGATTTGGCGGAGTATTTTTGTATGAAACTCTTTGCTTCAGCACGTACACTTGGTTCGGTTCCCACGGCTAGGATTTTTCCTTCAAAAATGGCCATTGCATCGGCTTCGGAATCATTTGAGTCCATCGTCAGAATGCTGCAGTTGTGAAAAAGAGTAACAGGCAAGTCTCCCATTTCGAGTCCTCTTTTCACTAGTGTTTCTCTAGAATTGTGGTTGGCGTCGTTCTGAATTTCTCTAGTGCTCTCTGGTCGAGTTGTACGCCCCATCCAGGACCATCTGGCACCTTCGCAGTTCCACCGATATAGTCCAAGGGGTTCACGATCAGATCATCTTCCAGCATCACGTTCCCAGTCAGTTCGGTAGCATGACCAAGAGAGTCGTGCCTCGCGGCAGCTAGGTGGATATGCATGGCGGAGCTTATTCCGAGCGGTTGATCGTGCAGTACGGCAGGCATTCCCATTTGCTCCGCAAAGTCCAAAGCTCTGAGAGCGCTGGTCACCCCTCCCGGGCGCTCTGAATTTATTCCAACGACTCCTACCGCCTGCAATTCGACTAGGGTGACAAGATCTTGCAGTGAGAAGCACCCCTCGTGAGCCATTAAGGGTGTGTCCACTCGCTGCTGGACGTAAGCCATCCCCATGTAATCGTCGGCTCTGACCGGTTGTTCAGCGAAATCGATGTTGAACGGTTCGATGGTCTTGATGGCGCGAACTGCTTCGGGTGGCTGGTATGCTTGGTTATAGTCCACGCGCAGTCTTATCGAGGAACCTAAGGTTTGTCGGATTTTCTCAATGATTTCCTTGTCTTGACTGACGCCCTTGCCGAGCTTCACGCGAATCGTCCCGAGTCCCTGTTCATAGAACATCTTGGCGATGGCGACCATGGTTTCTGGATCCATGAGCGGAACGAGCGCCGCGAGCGGGACCTCATCCACGGATCGTCCACCCATGAAGTCACAAGCGGGACGGCCAGTGATCTGCCCCATCAAGTCATAACACGCCATGTCCAAGAGTCCTTTTGCAACCTCGTTGCGCGTGACGTTCCTATTCATCTTCCAGCGGATCCGTTCCACGTTGAAGGGGCTCTCCCCTATGACGTACTTCGCCAACGACCCTTTGATCACCTCAATGATCTGCATGGGTGATACGCCAGTTTCTGGCATCCAGACGAAGACTTCGCCGAGTCCAATGTTGCCATCATCACATACTAGCTGGCAGACGACAAAATCTCCCCCGAGCCACACGTCATCAATGGGGATCGCCATCCCGACGCCTCGTTCGCCGGAAGCCATAACTTGGCGCACTTGATCTTTGAATGGAACATAGAGAGGGGTCAGCCTTATCTGTTTGATTTCGACTGTCGTTTTCAAACCACCACCTACAAATCGAGAGTTTTTAACCGGGCTTTGATGGATTGCACTTTCGCTGGTTTCAGGTCGTATATTCTCCACATGCAGAGGAAGCCAATCAGATAAAAGAGCATCGGCACGATGGTCATTTGGAAGCGAAGTCCTAACAACGCCAGAGTTGATTGCGTTGCTGCCTCGGCGTCAAAACCCGTCGCGGTGTGTATCAACCCGAAAGCCAAGGCTTGGATCACGATCGACAGGCGACCAAAGAACGTTCTAAACCCGTAGTATATTCCTTCTTTGCGCTTCTTGGTTTTCAATACAATTTCATCAATTACGTCGGAGAACGTTGGGTACAGGAGAGACCAAGTGGCGCCCATCGTCACGCCCACTAGGGCGGCTGCGATGATCGCTGTCTCCAGATTCGACACAAACACTAGGAAAAATAGGAGAAGGGTTGCTGTCAAGCCTGTCCCACACATGTACCCAATTCGATTCCCGTATTTGCGCGCAACCTTGATCCAAAGCGGCACGGAACTCGCTCCCCCAAGTAGCAGCGCCCCCGAGATATAGGTTTCCGCGCCAGACCCGACTCCTAAAATATATCTCACGAGGTAAGGAATGGACGCGAGCATGACTACCATCATGACCGTTTGGCCCAAGTATGCCAGGAGGTATGCCACGAAGTTCTTTTGTTTTAGGGCAAACTTCAATGTCCTGAAGTATGGTTCGCGGTACTCTGGCGTTGCTTGGAGTCGGAGGGTCCGCTTGATCGATTCTGGGTCATCCCTCATGCCGTGGAGCATCAAGATGGCAATCATCAGGCAGATCATGGAAACCACGGCGGCTTGCGTGACGTATGATCCACGGTTTCCGTACGTGAAGAATAGAGGAGGTAATAGCATTCCGAGGGTCAGACCAAGTTGGCTCAAAAATGTCTGAATGGCCGCGATTCTGGTACGTTCCTTTTGTGAACGGAACTTGTCGGGGAAGATTGCCATCCAGTTCGTGTCCCAGAAGGAAAAGAAAAAGTCATACGTGCAGATGGCAGCTAAGAGCCAGAAGAATGTTCCCAATGCGTCAGCGTTGGGAGTGGCGAAGATAAACGTGAAGAGAATGGCGCAAGGGAAGGCCGTAACAAGAAACCACGTAAACCGTTTCCCTCTGCGCCCCGCAAAGCGCGCAGGTCGATCCGAAATGTAACCCACTAGGGGATCGTTTAGCATATTCCAGATCCCGTAAATAACAAACGCAATAGCCAAAAGCATGCTGGGAAGGAGAACTTCGGTCTCGTAAAACGCGTAGACCCTGATGGAGAATACGGTTAACAGAAAGTCGTCAAGGAAACTTCCAAGAGCGTAAGACATGTGAGTCTTTGAGGAATGGCTTATCTCAGGAATTTTAGGCCCGATGTTTCCACGACCTTCGGGTGCGCTTTTGATGGTATTATCTCCCCGAATTTTCTAATATACTTTTTCTGGGGCCTTCGCGGATAGCCGCCCTTAAAAGCGCTCAACTTGGATGGGTTTGTTTTGTCCAGACCAAATTCGAGAAGTTTACCATGGTTAGCTCGGAGCACCTTTCTTATCTTCCCAAGTTCTTTTCCTTCTCCAGCTCATCCATGTCTCGGTAGTCTCCCTTGAGACAACTTCTATTAGCTTAGCTTTTTTTCCTTCCCTTTTCCTTAGAATTCTGCCGAGGCGTTGGATGAATTCTCTTGAGGAACCTGTCCCGCTTAGAATGATTGCTCTAGTGGCGTCTGGGACATCGACTCCCTCATCTAAGACCCTCGATGTGACTACAGCTTTGTATTTGCCTTCCCTGAAAAAGTCGAGTATCTCCATCCTCTCGTCCTTCGGAGACAAGTATGTGATACATGGAATCAGGAACTCGTCAGATATCTGGTGAACGAGTCTATTGTGGGCGGTGAATATTATCGTTGGCTCACTGGGATTCTTTGCTAGGATTCCGCGGAGCGCGTGGATCTTCGATCTCGAGTTAAGGGCTATCTCCAGAGCTTTGTTTCTGGCTATAAGCGCTCTCCTTGCACTCGGGTCTCTGTTGGTAGTCATTATGAATTTCGTGAAGTCCATTGGGGAATTCATTGGGATGCCCTTCAGCTCAATGTAGTCTCTGAAAATCCTGTGCAACCGCTTATACTCTACTTCCTCGTCTGGGGTTAGGTCAACCTGTAGTTTCTCTATCTCAAAGGGAGAGAGGTGGACTCCTGCAAGATCTTGTACTCCCAACTCGAATACCTTCCCGCCTACAAGGCGAGGAAGATCCATGTGCAATCCGTCCTCTCTCTCGTAGGTCGCTGTTAATCCAAGTCTGTAGGGGCAGGCGAACACCTCAGCTATGTGAGAGTAACCTGTGCTAGGCAGGTGGTGTACCTCGTCAAAGATTACGAGGCCGAACCGGTTTCCTAGTTCTTCTCCTCTGATGTAGGCAGAGTCGTAGGTTGAGACTGTCAAAGCCTCTAATCTGTATTCTCCTCCTCCATATACGCCAACCTTCACGTTGAACTCCTTCTCGAGGTACCTCCGCCATTGCTCCACGAGATCAAGCGTGGGGACAACAACTACCGTCGGGATATTAAGGTGGGCTATGGCAGCTACTCCGATTGCAGTCTTCCCGGCACCGGTCGGTAAAACTATCACGCCCTTTGCCCCAGCTCCGATCCAAGCATCCAGTGCTTCCTTCTGGTAAGGTCTTAGTCTAAGTTTACACTCGAGGTGTGGGCAGGGCAATAGGTCCAGAACGTTGTCAATATATGGTATCATGCTACGCTTCAGGTACTCAACAATGTCTTGGTAGTCTAGGGCAAGCGCCTTGAAGTTGCGGGACCGGGGGTCAAACGTGGTTTTAGGGATCTTGAAATCTCCACGTATGACGATAACGCCCTTCTCGTATTGCAAGGTTACTGCCAAAAGTTGTTCGCCATTTTCTTCTGTTCAAAACCCTTATTTAACCATTCATATTCTAATATAATGGGCACTAGTGCATCTCTCGAGAAACTTAGTGACATATATGGTGGATTGTGCTGCACCTAACGGAGCCATGAACAAGAGATATCATGAATTAGAGGATTGACTGCTATGGCTTGTTTGGAAGAATTCTTCATGGCGGAGTTTGCCAGGCTGAGAGACTTCTATTCTATTCAGCTGAACCAAGACGACATCAAGGAGATCATAGAATGGTTAAAGGATCGCCTTGAATTGGGTTCTGAAAGCAAGATCCTTGATACATTGAAGGTTATCTCGCCGCTTGAACTCCAACAGCTAAGATATGACCTCGTGCAGTTTATCAAGAGAATTCGGAAGAACCGAACTGGTCAAGCACGCACAAAGCTTCCACCTCTTGGAGCCGAGCAACCACTTGATGAAAGAGAAGAACGGGATCGCAGACTCGGTTGAATAGCCGGTTCGATAATTTGTGTTCTTGTGTGCGTCGACTTCTTACTTAAGGACCCCAGCTTAAAACCCAGCTGTCAAGTTCTTTGAAATGGCGACAAAAATGTGAAAGAAGGATCTCCTTCGTGATCCCTCCATATCTCACATTTCACCAAAGTCGTCCTTCTGGAAATCTGTTTAACTCTACTTTTGTTTTAGCCATAGTTTTGGCAGGATTTCGAGTACACGGGATTTCAATGCGGGGATTACCCTTTCAATCCTAGCTTTGGCAAGAATCTCGCAGAAAGGTACTTCTGTGGCTCCTGAGTCAGTGAAAAGTGGTTCGAATTTGAAGAGCTTTATTCTCCTTGGAGCGCTAGACATTGCGCTTGGCAGGAGATGAAAACTTAGCGCGGCGTACTCCTTCCCAAACCATGAGGGTTCGATCTCCATTCTACATGTCCATATGAGGGCAATATCCTTCCCGTAGATCGTCGAAGGACCAGTAACTGGGGGAGCCTTCAGGGGAACCTCCATTGTTTCACCAGGCTCGAGTTTCGCGCTCTCTTTTAGCATGAAGCCAGCCCCTCCAACTCTATCAGCCGTTATTAAGTTGGCATTCCAGCATTCTACGATTCCTCTGAAGTTACTCACCTTTCCAGCTTTTGGCGTGGGGTTCCAGACTTTCAATACCAGGTTGAGACCTTCACCTTGTTTAGTGTATCTTGATGGGGCTCTCAGCTCTCCAATTTCCGAGAACTTGGCTGTGATGGACTCACCAGTCGACATCTCTGAAGGGGCATAGCTCATTGCGATAGGCTTTGTTGCTCTTTCAAAAGAAGAGTCCTTGTAGAGTGAGAAGTTGTATACGAAGCCCAGCCCTGGTTGCGATGCCTCTGCTACCTTGCCCTTATCCTCCTCGGTGAGACCTGTCTCCTCACGCAGTCTTTCTGGCATGTTCTCCATGAGCCAAGCCATTTCGCCTGATTCCCTAACGGGTTTTGAGAACAGGGCGAAGATGTTCCAGCCCCATGAAACAACAACCTTCCCCTGTTTCCCTTTGGAGGTATAGGATGGAGGATAGGCAAGTTGCATCTCTGGTGTTTTGGGAGTTTGGAAAACGACATCATAGAAGCTTTTCTTGGCGAGAGGCTTATTCTCAACCAACGTTGCTCCCCAATCATAGACTATGCGCTGCTGAACCTGTTTCTTCCCGCCGGCAATTACTGTACTGTTCTCAGCGCAGACTAAGCCAACTCTCAGGTGACCGGGCTTCTTGTAATCAGAATCAACAAGGACTCTACACCTTATTGCTTCACCCATCGTGTATTGTTCCTTTTCCGTGAAAATCTTGATACCCAAAAACTATCAGCTCCTATGGATTTCACAACCCGCTGGACAAGAATGCGGATGATCTACCTCCGAGAAAACAAAGGTGTACTGGGCGATATTAATAGGTTTTGCTTCCCAAGCGACTCAGCCAAGAATCACTTGAGAAGTTCACTAATCTCTGAAGGTATTTCCATCGGCTTGAAGCCCTTGTCAATTGCGACCACCTTGACTCTACCACTGGCCGACATCTTATTCGAGGTCCTGTTGAAAACCGAGAACTCGTATGTTATGCTTGATCTCCTTATTTTCCCAATCTTGAGTTCAACGTCAAGCAGGTCATCAAACCTAGCTGGTGCAAGGTATTGGCAGTAGGCTTCGACTCACGGTAAGCTTAAGATCTTACGGGGTTCAGGCGGATTCGAGAAGTCTGTTTTGAGTACTTCCCGAAACAGCTTCTGTTCAGCTGCTTCAAAATAGACAAAGAAGCTTGTGAAGTGCGCTATGCCGGCAGTATCTGTTTCTGACCATCTGACTCTAACCTCTTCTCGGATAGATTTCAATGGGTATCTCCAACCTCACAATGACAATTGCCTTCGCTCATCATCTTGTACACGTACCTCATCGACTGAAGCTCGTCCTATTGCGGGTTTGACTGCGGAGTCCACAATGGACTTTGACATATTTATAAGGCTTTGCCAAGCTCAGACAAATAGTTAATATCGAGAAGCATGCAAATAATCTTCGGGACATTCGTTTACGACATTGCCATTAGTGGGAGCTTGCATTCGCATCTCCTCTACAGGACAACTGTGAAAAGCGGGGAAAAGAAAGTTGCAGGTCTTTAAGGTTATTGCTATAGGCGACGGTTCAGTAGGCAAGACCAGCATTACGATACGGTTTTGCGAAGGAAAGTTCTCACAAGAGTACTTGATGACGATAGGCGCCAACTTCGGAGTGAAGGCACTCTCCATCGGCTTCGGAGAAGAAAGGAAGGATATCAAGCTACAGATATGGGATACCGGCGGGCAGGAAAGGTTCAGCCCTATACGTGAACTCTACTATAAGGGAGCACTTGGAGCACTAGTGGCTTATGACGTCACGAATAGGGAGAGTTTTGAACATATACCGATGTGGTTCAATGAGATCCGCAAAAACGTTCCGAACATACCGCTCACACTCATCGGCAACAAGATAGACCTGCCTGGTAGAACTGTAACCACCCAAGAAGGGCAACTGATGGCCAGGAAGTGCGCTGCTCCCTACCGGGAGACATCGGCAAAAACTGGCGAGAAGGTTGACGAAGTCTTCACCGAACTATCTTACAGGATCCTGCTATCCCTCTACGGTCCCCCCAAGGTCAACGGACAATCGGTGGTGGGGATACCTAAGATTCTTCAAAGGTACTCGATTTCAGGCAAGTGAGCATCCTAGGCACTCAGACTACAGAGTCTTGGTGACCTGCTTTTGTGACGACAGGTTTTTTCAGTTGTTTGCTGAGAATAAACCCTAATTACTAAGTATTTCAGCTAGATATTTCAGGGTAGGTTGC
>JAUQYT010000212.1 GCA_030587605.1 Candidatus Njordarchaeum guaymasense | reverse complement strand
TATGTTCGAGGTGAACTGAGCGAGTATGAAAGGGTCGTCGACAGCGACCATTCCATTCAGGTCTGATACTCTTCCTCGTAAGCCGAAGTCGATGGTGACACCAGCATTGGGGATCATTGTTCTTGCTCTCTCCAGGAAAGCTCGTCCAACAGCCGCTTCCTCCACTAGGGTAGGAAGATACTGGCATGGAGCAGTGTACACGACGTTGCTGGCTTCAATCTTCTGCCCTTCCGCAATAACGCCACGAACCCTCTGGCTTTCATCTATGATGATCTTGTCAACCTTGGACTTGGTCCTTACCTCTCCGCCTTCCTCGCAAATTATAGAGGAGAGTTTCTCTATGATGGTTCTCCACCCACCTCTCGGGTAGCCGACGGATTTTCCAGCTTTGAGGGCTCCAGATATCACCGTGAACACTTCGCCACAAGACAGTTCTTCAGGGGCGTGTGTGGTTATACATAGTTTGCTGATGAGCTTCATGATCCAGTTGACTCTCTCGCTGCCTCCGGCGCTTTCGAGCCATTCAGCAACTGAAACATCTAGAAGTTTGTGAGGGGGAGTTCCGATAATTTTCGCTAGGAGTCCACCTATCAACTTCTTATCCTCGTCTTTTAGAAGCGAGGTTCTCCGTAGGACGTCTGTCTTGGTTGGAAGTTCGAGCCACTGTCCTTCGCGGAAGAGCTTTCCCTCCCCGGGCTCCACGACTTCCAGCTTCTCTCCGAGTGTATTGAATACGTTTGCTGCGGCGCCCTTATCTCCGAATCTCAGCAAGTGGATGCCCCAGTCCACCATGTACCCTTTCTTATGTTCGATGCTGTTAGCTCGTCCCCCCGGTATCGCGCTCTGCTCAAGTAACAGTGTTTTGAAACCTCTCTTAGATAGAAGCGCTCCGGTAGCGAGACCGCCAACTCCACCGCCCACAACAATCACATCAAACATGTTCTTCTCCTCACTAAATGTGTTTCCCAGAGTAGTTATCATCTTGGCGCTTCTTCAGTCAAATCCTACGTGTTATGGTTAGATTCTGTGAAGCGCTTATGCTCTACTAGTTTGCTTAGAGCATTTGTTGCCCTCTGAGGTGTCGGGTATGGCAGTATCCCAGCAGACTCAAGTATCTGTATTGAGGATGATTCGTCACCTGTAAGGCGTGTGACGACTATGATCGGCTTCCCGTACTTCAGCCTAGATTCTGCCATGTTCTTGGCAACTTCCTCTTCAACTAGTTTGACATGCCTGAATAACTCGGCTTGATCCTTTGAGGCAAGAGGTGATTTCGGAATCTCGTCTGCGTAGTACGAATAGGTTCCGAATCCGGCTATTATCATCGCATCAATTGTGGGCAGCTCAAGCAGGGTTTCCAAGCACACTGATAACGTTGCTGCGTCGAACTTTGCAACTGTATCAACTGGATTTCCTTTGCTCCAGTAAGGAGGTAGCACTCGACTTATCTTTTCTATTGCTTCTTGCGATAGAGGCGGAACAACGAGTCCGTTCTTTTCACAGGAGTCGCTCGCGAGAACGCCCCATCCGCCGCCAAGCGAGAGTATTCCGACTCTGTTGCCCTTCGGCAGTGGTTGTGAAGCTAGCGCCCCAGCGAAATCAACTAGCTCGTCTTCGTTTTCTGCTTTTATTACGCCAGTCTGTTTGAAGGCTGCCGTGAAAATATTCTCTGCGCTGGTGAGTGCTCCTGAATGCGCCCTCGCCGCTTTGGCTCCTGCTTGCGTTACGCCGCCCTTCAACACGACCACAGGTTTCTTCTTACCTACCTCCGACGTTACTCTCATGAATCTTCTAGCGTCACTGAAACCTTCCATGTAGCAAGCTATCACTCTCGTGTCAGGGTCGTCTCCAAAGTATTCCAAATAGTCTTCACAGTGGAGGTCTGCCTCGTTCCCAGTGCTCACAAACTTCGAGAAGCCTAGACCCATTCTCATAGCGTTCCACATTGCCAGTGTCCCCAGATTTCCACTTTGGCTAATAAAACTAACAGAGCCTGCCCTTAGCTGAATGAGGGACATTACTGCAACCAGGCTTACAGGGCTACTCAACACGCCCATGCAATTGGGTCCCACCACTCGGATTCCACCTCGCTTAGCTGCATTCACCAACTCCTTTTCAAGTTTTGCCCCTTCCTCTCCACTCTCCTTGAATCCAGATGAGATTACCACACAAGCTTTGACCCCAATCTCGACGCATTCGTCAACCACCTGAGTCACCAATTGAGCTGGTACGACTATGATAGCCAAATCGATAGGATCAGGAACCTTTCTTACTGACGGGTAAGCTTTCAACCCTAGTACTTTGTCCTCACTTCTGTTTACTGGATATAACCTTCCCTTGTACTTGTTCCTCATGATGTTGTGTTGGATTATCCAACCCCATTTTGTGGCGTTATTACTAGCTCCTACCAGGGCTAAAGACCTGGGGTTAAAGAGGGGGTCCAACTGCTTCTTGATTATAGCCATTTTGGGTTCTTTCTCCTAGACACGCATGCTATACTTTGAGTTGACCTGAGGAATGTTTTCCACTCATGCAGGTGACCTCTCTTGGTTGATGTCAGGGTGGATATTACTATTATGGTGTAGCGGCCACAAACCACGACAGCAAGCTGGCCAATCAAGAACAGTTTCATGATTTCAGAAAAGAGAAGACTCGCTAGTTACCCTTCTTTCTGATTTCTTCGATTTTGCCCATATATGGGGTTAGCACTTTCGGTATTCTTATCGACCCATCTGGTTGCTGATAATTCTCGACTATCGCAACTATTGTTCTTTGCATGGCTATCGCTGTGCTGTTTAGCGTGTGTACGAACTCTGATCTTTCACCTGTTTTCTCCCTGTACCTTATGTTTAGTCTTCTTGCTTGGTAGTCTGTGCAGTTACTGCATGATACGACTTCTCTGAATGTTTTCTGGATTGGCATCCATGCTTCGATGTCGTATTTCTTGGCTGCGACTGTTCCTATGTCGCCTGTACATATGTTCACTACTCTGTATGGGATACTTAGCTTCTGGTAGAGTTCTTCAGCGTTTCTTATTAGTTCCTCGTGGAACTTCCATGAGTCCTCACGTTTGCAGAAGATGAATTGTTCAACCTTGTTGAATTGATGTACTCTGAAGATCCCCTTTGTGTCCTTACCATGAGCTCCAGCTTCTTTCCTGAAGCATGGGCTTATACCTGCGAATTTTATTGGAAGACTATCAGCAGGTAGAATCTCGTTCATGAACATAGCACCCATAGGGTGTTCTGATGTAGCGATCAGGTAGAGGTCTTCTCCCTCGACTTTGTAGAGGGTGTCCTCAAAGTCTCCAAGTGATGTGACTCCTTCGTATGGTTCCTTCTTAATTAGAAATGGTGGCTCAATCACGGCGAACCCTTTGTTCCTTAGGAAGTCGACTGCAAATCTCATTAATGCAAGTTCCAGTAGGATAGCTTCATTCTTCATGTAGTAGAAGCGCGCGCCCGAAACCTTCGCGGCTCTGTCTAGGTCAAGTAGGTCAAGGTCAACCATTAAGTCTATGTGGCCCTTAGGATTGAAGCCGTGTTCCTTAATCTCGCCCCATCGTCTTAATTCGACATTCTCTGTGTCATCTTTGCCTATCGGGACTGAGTCGTGGAGAATGTTGGGTAGCCTCATGAGCATGAATTTGATCTTGCCCTCCAAGGTCGCTATGTCTTCTTCGAGTTTCTTTATTTCTCCTGGGATCCTTTGGGATTCTTCTACTTCATTTGATATGTCTTGCTTTCTACGCTTTAGCTCCGCTATCTTCTCTGACACAACGTTTCTTCTGTGCCTGAGTTCCTCAACCTGTTTCTTGTTTTCTCTCCATTTCTTGTCGAGTTCAGCTAGTTGATCAACCCAGGCGATCTTCTCTACGTCTCCCCTCTTACTAAGGTTATTCTTCACGATTTCAGGGTGTTCTCTAATTAGTTTTATGTCAAGCATTTCACCGACCTCTCCATCGAGCTACAACAATTAGCTGCTCTCTCATGGATGTCGCCTTCTCACGGTTGAGGAAGTTTAACAATGTGCATAGGTAAGAGAGAGCGTCCACTACTCGTCCCATATTGTAGAAGAAGGTAACCGGGTTCAAACTTAAATCTTGTTGCCCAACGGTCGGAATTGCGTGTGCCAAGAAGCTTCATTCTGACCAAGCTAGGT
>JAUQYT010000200.1 GCA_030587605.1 Candidatus Njordarchaeum guaymasense | reverse complement strand
GGCTATGCCTACGGCTACGGCGGTGACCCATTCACGGATGAACGCGCTCTGGATAGGAATGTATGTCTTTGTGCAGACTGGGCCGTGGCTCTCCACTTCTTTGCGCATCTTTACGGCATGGGTAGGCAGTTGCGGTGCATCTATCACAACCACCCCGTCTGAGGTGACTACATAGCCGGGGTTGCAGCCTCTGATCTTGGTCTCGGCGAATACATTCCCAGATACCTTTTCCATCGTCACCCCTCGATACCGCTTTCTCCAAGTTGATCAAATAAGTCTTACAATCTTGTGAGCCAGCCTAACGGCCAAACAAAGAATAGGGGCACAACACCAATAGATGTCTGACAGAGTGACCATGAGCATTATCGCAAAACAAAAGAGGTCCCGTGACTACATTCTAAGACAGGAATCAGTCAAGTCGCCCACTCAGAATTAGTCCCGAGATGTTAGTAAATGAGCAGGAAGCACGCTGGGAACGAGGTCTTGGACGAACTTCTGAATATCGAAAGACACGAAGACATGATGCTCACGAGCATAGTGAAGCTGATAGAGACGAACGAGCGACTGAGTGAGCGAATCAATAGCCTCACCTGGATTATGCTTGCACTAACGTGGATTACTGTAATCATATCAGTCCCCAACACCCTGGCCACCTTCTTCGGAATACCGAAAGTGAGTGACGTATTCCAAGTAGAGATAATAGTCATCGCTGTCCTGATCTCAATCATGATTCCAGCAGCCTTTCTCCTCATAGCAGGATTCGACCTCCGGAAGATCATGAAGGCGAGCCAGCCTAAGGAATAGCCGAGATCTCATCAGCCCGTCAAGCGGTGCCGCATCTCTAACCCAAGAGTCTCTCCTCAACTCCTTCAAGCAGTCAAACCGCCACGCGCGTTGCTGTGAGACAATGAAAGAGAAAAGGACACTCTTCATTGTTTTTCTGCTGCATTGGTTGAGGAGCCTTACAGGTCAACACTCGTTCCAAAAAACGTTAGGAACTCTTCGTTCATCAATATTTCGCTTAGTCAATTTCTAATTTACGCTCACAAGAAATGGATTCTTACCCAGCACTATGAAGACTTATACTGGACAACATCATAACGATTGAGAGGCTTGGGAAATAGGAATCGACGTTGATCGTATTTGTCGGTTCCCATCGGCTACTGTTTGCACCGTTGTCAGAAGTGCGTTGGAATGACTGTAGCATTCGATAGAGAACGCAGGCCGAAGGATATGTGAGTCAATGTGCAATTTGACCCAATAATGCGTGCAATCATAGACATCAGCGTACTCATTGCTTTCGCAAAGATCTTGGCAGGCGTAATGGGCAAACTGAAGATGCCTGAAGTCCTAGGAGAGTTGTTCGCTGGCATAGTTCTTGGCCCATTCGCTCTTGGGTCACTTCAAATTGGCGGAGAACCTCTGGTCGCATTCAATGAACATGTCTTGGCTTTCGGAGAAATAGGAGCTATTCTGATACTGTTTGTGGCTGGACTCGAGGTCGGTTTCGCACAATTCAAAGCATTGGGGAGTCAGTCCTTAATAATAGGTACTTCAGGTGTCTTAGTTCCCTTCCTGCTGGGCTTGTATTTTACACTATGGATTCCCTTGCCTCCAACAGACCTGCCAGGCGCTCTTATTGTCGCGTCAGCTCTGACAGCCACGAGCATCGCCATTACAATGCGTACGCTCGAAGAGATTGGTACCCTTTCCTCACCAGAAGGCCGACTGATGATCAACGCCGCTGTAATCGATGATGTCTTAGGGTTGATAGTCCTCTCCATCGTGATCTCCGTGATAACGACAGGCGTCACACCCTCCTCCCTGGAAATACTCTCGGTAATAATCCGAACCCTCGGGCTTTGGGTCGTTCTACTTGTATCTGTAGTTTACGTTGGGTCCAGACTAGTGACTTATTCGAGGAGGTGGTACGCCAGCGGCACGATTGAGATGACCGCTACTGGACTGTGCTTCATGAGTGCGGCAATAGCAGCGGCGATTGGCCTTCACCCTATTGTTGGCGCCTTCTCTGCAGGAATGGCCATTGCTGAGTCAAAGGTTCTGGCAAGGGTGAGAGAGTACACTAGCAAGGTTACACTGATCTTCTCTCCAATATTCTTCGCCGTACTGGGAGCTCGGCTCAATATATGGGAGGTCAGCCCAACATCGCTCTTTGGCATATTGCTGATGGTAGCTATCGCTGTTTTCACGAAAGTGGTCGGCTGTGGACTCCCCGCCGCTCTCGTAACTCGCAACTCCAAGATCGGGGCGAGGGTAGGTACTGGGATGATTTCTAGGGGCGAAGTGGGTCTCATAATTGCAGGTGTCGGGATTGCAGCTGGAGCCATAAGTCAGGATGTCTATGCACAGATACTGGTCATGGTAGCCTTCACGACGATCGTGACACCCATCCTGTTGAAACATTCTTTCAAAGGATATAGAGGAGAGCGGGATGCAGAGACTGAAGCCGTCCACACAGAACTGCACTGATATTGTTCGATTGAAGCAATCGACTTCATAGTCGAGAACGCAAGATCTTCTCAGTGGATCAGGCTAACAAAAACCCAGTCGGAAATGAAAACTAATCCGAGACGTTACCCATTCAATTGAAATTGGGTAACGGTCGATGCGCTAAATCACCGGTGCTTATGGAACACGGAGATTTTCTCAAGAGAACTAGATATCACGCTCGGGGCAGTGCCGGAGACATTCCAAAACCAGCCTGCGCCGTATCTCTCATCGACCACGAGTTCGTGGATCACGACTTTTCTTTGATTCTGGTGGTGAGGACGCGGGTGCGAACCAGATTGTCGCAGGAGTTGACGAATAGACGTTCGCTACAGTACTTTGTCAAATGGTAGCTAATGCCGTGGAGGTTGCCTGAAGCACACGTTAGAGTTTAATCTTCTCAAAAGCCAATTCAAGGCCATTGTTACCCCAATTGAAGATCGGGATTTCTCTTCTAAACCTCTTGAGTCTCTCAGCCAAGGAATGGATGACTATCGGTAGAGCGATCGATGCGTCAACGTAACATGTGGCCATTCGAGCATTCGCGCTCACCTTTCCCCAGCTCTGAGCCTCTTCAAAGGTGCAGCCGCTCAACCCACCCCCCACTGGTGAGTCGGTGGTGAATTGTACAGCAAAGCTGTGGCTTCTATCGTGTCTCGTCTGATAACTTGATATGACAGCAGTCTGCTGAATGAAGTTCTTCGGCGTGCCTCCACCAACATAAATGACGCCGCTGTTCTTAGCTACCTCGGTGATTCTTGAACTTTCGTCCACGTCCTTGAATATGTTGAGAATTATGTTTCTGCCTCTTCGCCTATTAGCAAACATCAGAGAGAAGCCTAGCGAGCTATCACCCAGAGCTGGACAGAATAGTGGAACATCTCTCTTGTACGAGTTCACAACAATGGAGTCCACTTCCCCATATTTCTCGTAGAAGAACTTTCCTAGTGACCATAGTATTTCCCGGGAAGAGTATGGATGATTGTCCAGCAGTTGTGCTGAGAAGGCCTTGTCCAATAGTCTGTCGAAGGCGTAGAGTCTGTCCTCATCCACGTAGACATCGTATATTCGATCGATTCTTTGCTTTCGAAGTTTCCTATCGTCACAGCTTGCGGTCCCAATGTAGTGTTTGCCGCCGGAGACTTCGAGAACGTCATGATAAATGTTTGCACCGGTCGAGACCACTACGTCAACCATTCTCTTCTTGATAACGTAGGCGATCAACCGTCGCATTCCAGCAGGAATCATTGCACCTGCCAAGCCAAGCCATACTACTGTTTGTCTCTTCCTCAGCATTCTTGACCAAACATCGACGGCCTCACCCAGTTTTCTTCCTTGGAAAGCAGTGTACTTCATCTCGCCTACAAGCTGGTTTATGCTCTTGCCTGGGCTGACAGTAATCGGCACTGTTGGCTGCTTCAATTGCCTCTTGGGGGGCATCGCGTAAGACCTGCTCCAAGTTTTAACATTTCATGCAATAGGGATCTTTACACTTATCATAGCATCTTAATGCACACTTAACTATTGTCAATATTTTAGATTTGTTTCAGCAAGAGATCTACTTCCCACTAGACTTTTCAAAACGATATCTCCCATATGTTCTGGCCTCGTGAACCATCGCTTTGATGTTTTCTGTCTTCACGTTGCTGTGGAGGGAATTGCTGTCGGATAGAATGAATCCTCCGCCTTTCGCGGCTGCATCTATGCATCTTCTAACCTCATGTCTTACATCTTCCTCAGAGCCATATGGAAGTATGTGAACGCAATCAACATTCCCCCTTAGAAAAATGCGGTCTCCGCAAAGCTGCTTCACTCGTTCGAGATCCATGACACTCGGTTCAATCGGATGGAGCCCATCAATGCCCAGCTCTATCAGCTCATCGAGTATCGGATAGAGGTTCCCATCTGAATGCTTCATGACTGGGATACCGTGTGAGTCACATTCATGAACGAACTTCTTTATGTAGGGGAAGAAGAATTCCCGCAGGATCTTTGGGGAGAACATCGGCCCCTTAGAGTCTGCCAGGTCATCCCCCTCTGTTATTACGTCTACTCCCAGCTCTATGAAACGTCCCACTATTCCTATCTGGTAATCGAAGACTTTCTCTGTGATCTTTCTTGCAAAGCTTGGTTGACGGTACAGATCAAGAACGAGTCTATCTATTCCGCCTCTCATCTCAAACGGTGCGGTAACCACTGAATGACACATGCCCACTACAGGATAATCGTCATCGGCCTGCGCCACCGTCTCCTCTACGAGATCAAAGTTGAGTTCCT
>JAUQYT010000038.1 GCA_030587605.1 Candidatus Njordarchaeum guaymasense | reverse complement strand
CATTTGACTTCGCAAAAGACGTATTCCCCAGAATGCTTGACATGAAGAAACCCCTATACGGCTATAGAGCAAAAGGTTTTTGGACAGATGTGGGAAGCGTCGAAGGTCTCCTTGAGGCATCGGAATGGCTACTAAGGAAGCTTAGCCCCTCGATCTCCCCCACGGCTGATGTAGCTGGGGCCAAGATAAGGGGAATGGCGTGGATTGGAGATGAAACGATCCTCGAAGCAGGAGTCAGAATTGAAGGCCCAGTTTATGTCGAGGATTCATGCACGATACGCAAGGATGCTGCAATTAGGGCGGGCACAATATTGAAGCATGGCGTGAATGTAGGCAATCTCTCAACGCTGAACGGTGCACTAGTATTCAACTCAACTGATATTCACTCACAAGTCACCCTAAGCAGATGCATCCTTGACGAGAAATGTGAGATAGGCTCAAACACAGTGATAGATCCATCAGCCATAATAGGGGCGGGCTGCAAGATAGGAGAAAATGTTGTCATAGGCCCCGGCGTCAAACTGAAGCCGGGGGTTACGGTTGAGCAAGGGAAAACAATAAAAAGTTGAGTTGATGCTAAGTCTAACATAAAAGGAACGGTTGTGAAACGCCAAAATGAGAATATGGCTCCTCGATATATTGGCCTGTCCAATCTGCAAGCATTATCCACTCGACCTCAGAATACTGAACTGGGAAACAGACCAGAAAGTGTTTTCACGAATTGAATCGGCTTTCAAAGGTCGAGAACTCTCAGTGCTAGAGGATAACTCCATATTAACCCTCCCTAATGGGAAGAAGGACAAGTGTGTAAAGATCACCGAGGATGGACAGATCCAGGTTGAAGACGAGTTCTCCCGTGAAAAGAAACCGCTCCCAGATTACCTAAGAATTCTTAATGAAAAGGCAAAGTCAGCACAGACAATAAGTGATGTGACCGAATCGTCTGCAACAAAACTACTTGAACAAGTAAAATCGAAGGTAATAGACAAAGTAGGGAAAACGATGAAACAAGTTGTGGCGGCGGAAAGCAAATCTAGCATAGATAAAGAAAAGAAAACCCTGGAAGATATTCTGCCTGAGATATACTTGCTAAATTGGTACTTCTTCCTGACGGAAGTCGACCAAGCGCTAATCAGCTGCGAGAAATGTCAACGATGGTATCCAGTCATAGAGACTATTCCTCACATGTTACCAGACGACCTGAGAAATTCTGATGAAGACATTGCGTTCCTGAAAAAGTGGTCACGTAGAATACCTGAGAAAGTACTCAACGAAGGAAAACCCTTCAATGTGAAGAGTCAAAGACTGGAGAAGGGAAAGGCTAAGCCTCACTAGTCAGTGACGGCAGTAACCTACTCGATTTCTTGCTTACGCATTTCTTCAGCAATCACGCCAGTTGACTTAACAAGTTCCTCGATATCCTTCTCAGTATGCGCTGTGGAGATCGCTCCCTCATGTTCTGGCAAGAAGAAGATCCCGCTGAGGATCAGTCTGAAATGATATTCGAGTTGTCTCTCCTTGAGAGTGTTAACCGACTTATCTTCTGCGCTCTTGATCTGTAGACCATTCTCTCGCAGAAAATGAGTCTGAAGCAGGGAACCAAGTCCGGTGCTCCTTGTGGGAATTCCCCGGTCAGCGAATTCTTTGTCTATCTTCTTGCGAGCTGTTTCTCCGAGCATTCCAATGTGGTCATATAGCGTCGGGTTCTTCATCAGATAGCTCAGTGTCGCTAAGCCCGCCGTCATCGACATAGGGTTCATTGAGAAAGTTCCCCCGCCTATCCACACATAATCTCCCTTAGCGGCTCCGCGAGTGTGGTCAGCCAGCTTCATGACCTCTCTCTCTCCTGCTACCGCCCCTATGGGAAAGCCCCCGCCGATAACTTTGCCTAGAGTAGTGAGGTTGGGTTTCACGCCATAGTAACCCTGTGCGGATTTTAGGGCTACTCTAAACCCCGTAATAACCTCATCGAATATCAATAGCGCATTATTTTCATCGGCGAGCTCTCTAAGAAACTTGAGATAAGTCTTTTCAGCGGGAACGCACCCGCCGCCGCCAAGCACGGGTTCAACTATTATCCCCGCCACTTTACCAGCATATTTCTTGGCGACAGATGAAGTGCCGTCAACATCATTGAAGGGAACAGGGACAATAAACCTAGACTGCTCATCAAGCATTCCTTTCGACTCAGGTTTCTCGAAGGGAGGCGTCACAGCCACCTGCAACTCGTTGCCACCATGCCAACCTCCGATCATTTTCAAGATAACCTTCTTGCCCGCATACCCCCTGGCCAGCCTAACGGCGTAGTTTGTCGCCTCCATTCCGCTGTTACAGAACCTCAACATCTCGCCAGAGGGCAGGTGCCTGCAGATTATCTCAGCTAGGTCGACACTCAATCGGTTCACAGTCCCATAGTGAAAACCCAGTAGGATCTGTCGAGAGACGGTAGCAACTATCTCCGGGTGAGCATGCCCAAGTATAGCGGACATGTGAACCATCCAGTAGTCTGTGTAGGCGTTCCCGTCAACGTCAACCAACCGACAGCCTTGGCCTTTATCAACAAAAAACGGGTAAGGCCGAAAATAACGAATATTGTGGCTAACTCCGCCAGGAGAATACCTCAAAGCCCTTTTGAAGAGTTCCTTGGATCGTGGGGTTCGTTTCTGATATTCTTCAACTAGACTCTTAGGAAGCATGTATTCTTCCCCCGCGTAAACGGACTGAGACCAGCCTATCTCAGGTGGACATGATGTTTTCGAGAGGTGGAACAGTATTGCCAACTGGACGAGGAGTGTACCTTTCCTCCTCTATTTAATAGTATATGGAGAGCCCTTAGAAGGTATCCCATTGCAGAATAAGGCAAAAGCAAAGATGGTAGCCCCGGGGAGAATCTCGTTCCCTGGATCTTCCTTGGGAAATTCGAACTCCCGTCAACGGGTCCAAAGCCCGTCATCAT
The DNA here is from genome assembly GCA_030587605.1 of Candidatus Njordarchaeum guaymasense. Lineage (GTDB taxonomy): Archaea > Asgardarchaeota > Njordarchaeia > Njordarchaeales > Njordarchaeaceae > Njordarchaeum > Njordarchaeum guaymasense. The sequence continues at coordinate 10,481 of JAUQYT010000038.1, read as the reverse complement.
TGGCTTCTAGCTCGAGCCACTCCAATTTGGCTTGAAGACGCTAGACCACGGGGCTTTCCCGCATCACTATACTTCTCACGTATTAAAATTGTTTTCTGAAGCGTTTCTCCGATGCTCCATGCTGTACGCTTTGCATCTCTGATCAGCGAACAAGAAACGGAAAATAAGAGGGGCAAGGAAACGTTGCTGGTTTTCGCGCCCCTTTCTTCTACTCTTCTATTGTGATTGACTGGTTTTCGCACTGTGATTCGCATGCCCTACACGCAAGGCATTCGTCTTCGTTCACAACTTTCGTTTTACCCGCTTCGCTGTCCAGTTCAAAGCATGATTGAGGACATACGTCAACACAGGTTCCGCAACCGGTGCATTTGTCCATGTCGACTATGACTTTTGGCATTGCATTAATTACCTCCTATTTGTCGAAGCAACGTCGATATGATGAAGACAATGTTGACAGTAAGTGGTTAAAAACATTTTCTGATCTCTATTCGCTTAATCAGCTACCTTTCTGCTCAGTCTTCTAGAGGGTTTCTTGGTGGAACTGCATTATTATGCTATCGATGCTTGATGTTGCCTTCTCTATTTTCTTCGTGTTTTCATATTTCAGGCGGTTGTAGACATCCCCTGCGACCTTTCCCTGCCTTCTTCTAAACTCTAGGTTTTCGAGGCTCGCTTTTGCATTTTCTCGCTCTTCTTCATAAGTGTCAAGTTGCGTGATCATAGATGCGTATCTCTTGCTTGCCAATGACAGTTTCCTTTTCTCTTCGTTGATAAGGTTGGTAAGTGAAGCAATCCGCCTCCTAGCAACATTTAGACGTTCAACGTACGCTCTCTTGTTGATTCTGCCTTTCCGTCTATCCTCAGCAAGTTGCTCTGATTCGAGTGTCAGAGCAGTCTTCTCCTCATAGTTTGAGGAGAATTCCTTTATCAACCCTCTCTGTTCTCGCGCCTTCTCTTCTTCTCTCACGACGGTTACGGGTCTCGCTCCTGGAACTAATTTTCTTGCGCTCACATAGATGAACCCTATTAAGAAGAACCCTAGAGATATGAGAATGGGTCGTTCAAGAGTCTGAGCTATGTCCAAATTGTATTTGAACTCGATTGGCTTAACGTTCATTGGTGCAATATCTCTGAATGTGTAGGAAATTGTGAGCTTGCCATCTTGTATCTGAACTCCGTCAGCATATTGGCTAATTGAAGACAGTGAAGTGTGGGATGGAAAAACCACTACGACCTTCTCCAGGTTCACACTGCAGTCTGACACGGTGGTAGATTGCATCCTAATGACGTCCAGCCCACCCTCAACTGTCCTGTAATCATCCAATAATGTCTTATAGGAAATATAGTATGTGTAAGTCCAATTCACCTGCAAGATAAGCCGAATAGTAACCGTAACGTTTCTACCATCGGTTCTTGAAGTCAAAACCCCAACAGAATCATGCGCCTCTAGAGTGCCATTGATCACTGAAAGTGGTAGCGTGAGACGGAAATTCGTTAGGTTCGCTGGTCCCAGGTTCTTTACCACATGTGTTTCCGTTGAAGTAAGGTAGCCTCCAGGATCAAGCTCCACGCGTCGATCAATATTAACTATCTCTACCACAGGAGTATTAAGCCTGTAGAGCCAAGCACCATCTGGGGCCTCCCCCAGCCTCGAGCAATTGAACGGATTAATGGTCTTCCCGGCATAGAAGATCCGTCCCTGAGGTGTTCCGATATACGACATTTGAATAGACGAGTTATGGTTCATTGTGACGTACGGAGAAACTATATACCTATAGAAATACACGGCAAGGCTTCTTGTGCTAATTACTGGCTTAACAATTCCAAGGTACTGTTGGATGATCCTCACTGGCAAAGAGGAGTTTGCAGGCAGCCCACCAACCTTGCCAAAGTCAACTCGCATGCCAACATACGATAAGTAAGGCGGGGCTCCAACCACATCCAACTTTGTTACGTTTACATAAGCCGCAAGATACTTCAACTTGGGGTACACGTCTGAAGGCAGATAGAACGTCCAAGAAAACGCTGTCACACTACCATTGTTACGGACCATCACCGTATCATTGACCGTTATCAAACCGTAGTCTCCTATCTTCACTACTCTATTCGCCCAAAGGTTAACCAGTGAAACATTCCCATCTGATGGTCCCAAGTTGCGCTGGTAGAAAAAGGAGTTACTATTGCTACCATTGTCATACTGTCTGCCGCCGTCATCGGGGTGTGGCTCGCTACTTGTTGCAGCTCCTCCCAAATATGATGACGCAAGCAGGCACAGCATCAATAAGACTAGCAACAGTGTTGCGGTGCTCTTCCTGTTCAACGCGCGAAGCCACCATATATTTTGTAAGACTCATTTAAAGGAGGACACCTAATAAGCTTTTTGCACTTCTTTCAGAATGCCAGACTACTCTGACTTATCTGCGTTAAAGCTACTTGCAGATGGATAACCCTTAAGAAGTAATCCATCAACTACTCGTTAATATGCAAAACAGACTTGAAAGACTGCGGGGCTCAACCAGACCCTTAAGCTTCACTCAGGGATCAGAAATTTAGACAAGAGAAAGTATAGCCTATTCACCTGATCCTTCCTGAAGGCAATGAGCAAGAGGTGCGTCAGTATTTTGGCTCCAGATTCTCATCCGTATATTCCTAACTCCTGCAAGAAGATCGCCATAGAGATGCTGAAGGAGATCGGAATCAAGAGTATCGAAGAGCTTTTCCGCGATATACCAAGAGACATACCTAAGTATGAGGCTAGGGATCTGCCACGTGGGCACTCAGAATTTGAAACACGCCGCGTGGTAAGATCGATCGCATCCAAGAACAAGACAGTTCACGAAATGCCGACTTTTTTGGGAGCGGGCGTCTGGCCACACTACGTACCTGCGGCAGTCGACATGATTGTGAGCAGAAGCGAATTCTTAACATCATATACGCCTTATCAAGCTGAGATCTCCCAAGGTATGCTCCAAGCTCTCTTCGAATACCAGAGCATGATGGCTGAGCTACTCGAGATGGATGTTGTCAACAGCTCACTCTACGACTGGTCTACAGCGCTAGGAGAAGCAGCACTCATGGTCAAAAGAGTGACTCAGAGAAACGTCATTCTATTTCCACGCATAATCCACCCAGAAAGGCTCAGAGTTCTGAGGACATATGGCGAATCAGCAGGCATCAAAATTGACGAGGTACCTTATGACAAGAGAACTGGAAAACTGTCGCTTCAAGAACTCAGAAATAGAATCTCCCATGATGTCGCGGCAGTCTACATCGAGAACCCGTCCTACCTTGGATTTATAGAGGACCAAGTGGAAGACATTTCCCTAGTAGCGCACGAGAAGGGGAGCTTGCTTGTCGTAGGCGTAGATCCGACATCGCTTGGAGTCCTTCGACCACCCGGAGACTACGGCGCTGACATAGCTATAGGAGAAGGTCAACCTCTAGGAAATCACATGAACTTCGGAGGGCCGCTGCTGGGTATATTCAGTTGCAGGGATGACCAGAAAGTGATAAGGCAGATGCCTGGGCGGATAGTGGGAATGACAACCACATTGGACGGAAATGAAACAGGCTTCGTGCTAACCCTGCAAACCAGAGAGCAACATATAAGGAGAGAAAAAGCAACATCAAACATCACCAGCAACGAAGCTCTTTGCGCATTAGCAGCCTCAGCCTACTGTTCTCTCTTGGGCGCAAAAGGGCTCAAAGAACTCGGTGAAACAATCCTAACCCACTCGAACTACGCCATTAAGAAACTTGGTGAGATTAAGGGTCTAAAGGTTCCAGTATTAGAATCTTCACATTTCAAGGAATTCACTTTGAATACAGATCAATCACGGAAATCCATTTCCGACCTCAATAAGAAGCTGTTGGCAAGTGGGATCCAAGGAGGCCACCCGATTAATAATGAGTTTCCGGAGTTTGGAAACACGGCACTATTCTGCGTGACTGAGATCCACTCCAAGGATGACATAGACAAGCTCATCCTTTCCTGTGAAGAAATACTTGCCAAAGGGCGATGAGGATAGAGCAGGTGTCGGTGATAAGCATGACAACAAAAACTGGTGTGTTTAGACAAGCTAAATGGGATGAACCTCTAGTCTTCGACCTCGGAAAAGAAGGAAGAACTGGCTTTAGGCTACCTAACATCAGCAAAGAGATGGAAGAGGTCGTAGGCGAACCGAGGCAACTCGTCTCATCAACGATGCGCAGGAAGAAAATGCCAACATTACCTCAGCTATCGGAAGTCGAAGTTGTAAGGCACTTCATCCGCTTGTCGCAAATGAACTACGGAGTCGACTGCGGATTCTATCCGCTCGGCTCATGCACAATGAAATACAATCCCAAGATTAATGAACTCTTGGCAAGTCTCGAGAAGATCGCGGAAATCCACCCGTACCAAGATGCGAGCACAGTGCAAGGTGCCCTGGAAATAATGTACAAGTTGGAGAGATGGCTAGCTGAGATCACAGGAATGTACCGAGTAACACTCCAGCCAGCTGCAGGAGCAAACGGGGAATTCACAGGAATACAAATAACAAGAGCATACCATAGGCAAAAAGGGGAACTCGGAAAAAGAACTGACATAATAATACCGGATTCAGCGCATGGATCAAACCCTGCAAGCGCAGTAATGGGCGGCTTCAATGTAATCACAATCCCATCTAACGAAAAAGGATGCATGGACATAGAAGCACTAAAACAAGCAACATCAACGAAAACAGCAGGGTTAATGCTAACAAACCCCAATACTCTCGGACTCTTCGAGGAAGATATCAAGGACATAGTGAAAACCATACACGACGCCGGAGGACTAGCCTACTACGATGGTGCAAACCTAAACGCCATCATAGGGCGAATTCGTCCCGGCGACATGGGATTCGACATAGTCCACATGAACCTACATAAAACGTTCTCAACTCCCCACGGCGGAGGAGGACCCGGAGCAGGACCAGTTGGAGTCATCAAACAACTTGAACAATTCCTTCCAATTCCAACAGTAGAGTTCAACGGGAAGAGCTACTACCTTGATTACAGCCGCCCCAACTCAATAGGAAAAGTCAAGGGATTCTACGGGAACTTCGCCGTACTCGTCAGGGCATTCACATACATACTCACGATGGGCACAGAAGGCCTCAAGACAGCGGCAGACATAGCTGTACTAAACAGTAACTACCTAGCATCCAACCTGTCCCAGTACTACACATTGAAGCCATCCCTTGAAGAAAAGCCAAGAAAACACGAATCAGTCCTCAGCGGAGCGAAACTCAAACAGGAAACAGGAGTCACAACACAGGACGTAGCAAAAGCCCTACTTGACCACGGAATCCACGCACCAACAATATACTTTCCCTCAATAGTGGAAGAAGCCCTCATGATAGAACCCACAGAAACAGCAACAAAAGAAGACTTGGACAACTTCACAGAAACCATACAAGGAATAATCAAAGAAGCCCGCGATACACCGCGAACACTACACCAAGCACCAACAAACACAAGCAGAACAAGACTCGACGAAGTCAAAGCATCCCACCCCAAAACACTATGCCTAACATGGCGAATGCTAAATAAAAGAAAAAAGCAAAACATCACATAGGTACACCAAGTCACAGGTCCCGACAAACATTGAACAACCGGTGAACCCAATGGCAGTGATTACGGTTAAATTCTTCGCAGCTCTCCGAGAAATAACTGGAAAAAGAGAAGTAAGGCTGCAACTAGGAAAAAAAGAAGAGACCGTGCTAGAGGTCCTCGACAAGCTCTCAAACGAGTACGGGAAAAACTTCAAAGAGTACGTTTTCGACACACAAAATCATAGGTCCCTCAGATCCCAAGTATCCATAATGGTTAACGGACAAAGCATTAGAAACTTCGAAGACCTGAAGACCCTAATCAAAGACGGAGACACAATAGCAATACTCCCCCCAATCTCCGGCGGGTGACTACTAACTCCCTCACGAAGTACTAACACGAAAACATTTGAGTAATACTCTAGGAATCTCAAGATCTCTTCGGACGGCGATAATGCCTCCGGGAGCCGAAATAGGGAATTATCGGGGCGAGAGTTAGGGTATTATCATGAATTGAGCGTCTTTCTCCAAATCTGGGGAAATATCAGGTTAATATTACCCAAAAGAATAGTTATCCTTATATGATCAAAGGAGCTGTGTAATCCCTTGAGACTTACGGGATGTCACCTAGAGTTATATTGCCGTAGTACGCTGTACTACTTTTGGGTGAGTATTTTATGGAGCGTAGGGGTCTCAGACTCGTCACAATACATCTGCCAGAAGCCTTCTTAGAAGGTATTGAAGAACTTATCAAGTCCAGGATCTACCCTAACCGTTCCGAGGCCATAAGGATCGCCGTGAGAGACTTGTTGAAAAACGAGTTGTGGGAGCGCTCGGCTGGTGTAGTTATCAGCACCACAAGGTAATCTGAGGCCGGGCATCCTTTAGAAGGGATTCTTTCGGTTTAGGAGGGCTTGGGGATCCGATGAAGTCGTTGATTCAGAACGCCATCAAACATGCAAAGGAAGAACGAATTTCGCCTATTCGGGAACCTGGGAAGGCTGTGATCGTAATCGCTGGTGTTGGCGGCGGTGGGAACAATACCGTTAGGCGGATGATGCATCTCGGTATTCAGGGCGCTGAGTGTATAGCTGTCAACACTGATAAGCAGCACTTGGATTCGGTTCCCGCTCATAGGAAGATTCTGATTGGGGAGAAAACGACTCGCGGTCTTGGCGCCGGCGGTGACCCAGAGTTGGGTGCCGCCGCTGCGGAGGAGAGTCGCCTGATTATTTCGCAGGCGCTTGAGGGCGCTGATATGGTTTTTGTTACTTGCGGGTTGGGTGGTGGAACTGGGACTGGCGGAGCGCCTATTGTTGCCGAGTTGGCGAAGCAGCTTGGTGCCATTGTCATCGGAGTCATTACCTTGCCTTTCAAGGTTGAGGGCGAACTCAGAAATGCTAGGGCTCTCGAAGGGCTTAGCAAGCTTAGGGAACACGTTGACACGGTTGTTGTGGTAGACAACAATAAGCTATTAGAGATTGCGCCAGATTACCCGCTTGAGGAAGCGTTTGCTGTTGCTGATGAGGTTCTTGCAACGATGGTTAAGGGGATAACAGAGACCATTAAGCTTCCGTCGCTGATTAACCTTGACTTCGCTGATATTAGGTCGATCATGGGTATTGGCGGGGTCGCAATAATAGGTATAGGTGAGGCTGAAGGGGAGAACAGGGCTGAGAGATCCGTGAACGACGCATTGAGCAGCCCGCTACTCTCCATTGAGATTAATGGCGCTACTGGTGCATTAGTTCACGTCTCTGGTGGTCCTGACATGACTTTGTCTGAGGCGACCCGTGTTGCTGAACTTGTCAACCGAAAGATGGCACCTAATTCCAAGGTTATCTGGGGTGCAAGGGTGTCTCCAAATCTGTCTGGTGTAATCAGGACGATACTGCTGCTTACGGGAATTAGAGGCGATTCTGTTCTTGGTCCAGATGCTGATCTCACTGGGTTCCAGGCGGGTTTCCATGAGCTTGCTGAGATGAAGGAGCTTGGAATCGACATCGGGGAAAGCGCGATTGAATCGTCGAGTAGGATTGAAGCCTTAAAGAGACAAGACGTCAAGGTCAGCGAGTTCAACTTTTCAAGGGGCGGCTTACTGAATCATAGGAAAAGGGATGTGGAGATAGACTTGGGGCTCCAAAGACTGTAGGAGCTCGTCTTCCTCAGTGGTACTTCCTTTTTAGCCTCTGTAGTGCGATCTTCTTGACTCTACTTCTTAATGGCGTTATCTTCCCAACGACTTTTGGTTGGTTGCACTGCATTGATGTTATTGTTTTGAGAATTGTGTCCACACTCAAATTCTCTTTATCTTCAATCACAATGTAAGAGCTTCCTACTTCTTCGGCAATATGGGCATCGCTTCCCGCCGTAACTGGACTATTCATGTTCTTGGCTGACCTTCTAGCCAAAGCATTTGAGAAAGGCGTGTTAGTCCTTGAGTTCATCACTTCGATGGCGTCTGTCTTCAATGCTTTCATTCTTAGTCCAATTCCTCTTCTGAGAAAATCAAATGGGTGAGGAACCACGACGATTCCCCCGGCATCCCTTATTGTTTCAATAGTTTCTGCAGCAGTCCTCCACGGCTTTATCGCTTGGTCAACTCCAAGTCCAATTATGTGCCCCTCCTTAGTATCCACCTCGATCCCAGGTATCACGAGTACATTGCTGCGGCATTTTCTAGCTTGCTCCAGTCCTTTGACAGTATTATGGTCTGTTATCGCGATGGCGCCTAATCCCCTTGTGGTAGCCGTCTGGAGAACAAGTTTCGGGTGATCTATGCCATCCTGTGAGTAGCATGTATGTACGTGGAGATCCAATTTGAGCTGTTTCACCTTGACTGACCCTCCGCGACTTCTCTTCTAGATGGGTTTCTTCTCTAATGATGCAGCGGTGGCTTTGTGTGCTTCGAGCAAAGCATCCCTAAGTTCTCCTAAAGCTCCCTTGCTTCTTGGGTTGACTGGTTCCTTGGGCGTCGCGACAGCATACATCCCTAGTTGTAAACACATGTCCAGGATCTTCTTGACTACGCCTTTCGGTAGGACTCTATGCTCTACATGTATTACTGCCGCTTTATACGTGTGGTTCTTGATGTAAGTCCTGATCGTGTGCGATATCAGCTTCTTTGATTCCATGTCCGGTGTCCTTGGAACCTCATGCTGAGCCAGCGGGTAGGTTTCATCAAGTTCCATAGGGACCAATCCGAAAAATTTCGAAACTGTGCACACATGGACTTTCCTCAACTGGTTTCCGCTCATGACGCTCCGTATGATCTTCCTATACTTTCTCTGTTCCTTTGTTTTGCTAAATGGTCTCCGAGGTGGCTCTGGGAGTATTACAAGTACCTCAGCTGGGTGTGGAACCGGTACTGAATCAAGTTTCGTGAGATGTCTGGTTACCTCTGGCCTCAGAAGCGACTCTGGGCCGCTGTAGAAGATAGCGTGTGGTTTGACCGCGGGGCTATACTTCTCGAGATACCCACGGTACCTTCTCAGCCTCTTCAGTCCCTCCAACAGCTGTGGATGCGTCCTGGCTCTAACCTCCACGAGCTCCCACAGTCTCCCCTCATAAATCGCCTGCTTAATGACTTGAATCTCATTCAAGCACAGGTAGAGGTTGTGTCTGGCGACAACGTTGAACCGTTCCTCATCTGGTAGGGTGATCATCTCCGTTAATGTAAACTTCTCGCATGCAGGGCACCTGCATATTTTCTCCTTCAGCTCAAGGAGTTTTCGTGTCCCAAAGCTAGTCATATACCGGTCATCTTTGGCGTACAAAATGTATGAGGCGGAGTCAAATATGTCACAGCCCAATGCTACGGCGAGTGAAAGCATTGAGGGATGCCCTGCGCCGAATAAGTGCGTTGGTCTCTCTATCGGCAGATTAACCTTCGCTGTTACTATCAGGTCAACGAGTTTGTCGAACTTGTATGTCTCCATAATCTGCGTAGGGCTGCCGATTGCATGAATGTCAAAGCCGAGCTTGCCAACTTCATTGGCGCACTTCTCCACAAGGTCCGAGTATGTTCCACCCTGAACTGGTCCAACCCACAGCGTTCCGCTTTCTCTTCTTATCTTCGCCCATTCACGGGCCCGTCGAACGGTCTCCTCAACCGTGAAGGTCGCCCTTTCACGTTTCTCACGTCCGCCTGTGGGGACATCTAGTATAACCGCAATGTCGCTCTTGATATCCTCTTGAAAAGCTATGACTTCACTCGGGGAAATGTCTACATTACCATAGACTAATAGTTGGTAGGCTCCCGAGTCAGTCATAATGCTCTTTGAAAAGTTGAGTAACTTGTGAATACCAGACTTGACAGCATCTTCCTTGCACTTCTTCCAGAGAAAATAGGCGTTTGTGATTATAGCCTCACATCCAAATTCGCTCTCAAGAACTGGTGGAGGAATTCCAAAAGAAGCAAAGGGATTGACCACAGGTAAGAGAACGGGTGTTTCAACTACCCCGGTCTTCGTGGCGAGTTTTCCAATCCGCCCAGCAACATCCTTGTGCCTAACTTCGAAAACCATTGGGTCGCCTTCCGCCCCTAGCTTTAAAACCGATCCGACCAATGCTAGTTCATTGACTACAAAATGCAACCACAAAAGCACAATCGCTCAGAGAACAGGAATGTTCGGTTTGCATTTCAGACCATCAAAGAAACTGTTGCTAGAATGGAATGCGGAGGGAGGGATTTTCACCCAAGCCAGGTTTCCGGCTCAGGTTTTGAACCCACGATTCGGGATTGCCCACCACCTATTCGGGGTCTTAACCCGGTTTTGGAGCAGACATTATCCCTACGGAACAGGACCCTCATTCCTTAGCGCCTTTGCTCAAGGTTGCGCCTTTGACCAGGCTTCGCCCAGCCTTTTTCATCAGAATGAGACTGTTTGGCTACCTCCGCACTTATTCTTG
>JAUQYT010000333.1 GCA_030587605.1 Candidatus Njordarchaeum guaymasense | reverse complement strand
CATGTTGGAAAGATCTACAATGTGCTAGCTTTCAAGACTGCGAACCAAATCTACAAAGAAATTGGGGAAGACAAGATCGAGGAAATATACATGAGATTCCTGAGCGCCATAGGTCAGCCCATAGACAGACCTCAGATTGCTTCGGCGCAGATGTTACTGAAGAAGGGAACTAAACTTGGGCAAGTACATGACGATGTCGAGTCGATAATAGATGACAACCTGAGCAACATAACTAAGTTGACTGATGAATTCATCAGAGGAAAACTCAGGGTCTTCTGAAACTCAGTCATAGGCCTGGTCTGTTCCCCCATAGATATTCTTTTTAATAAATCTGGATCAACCACTTTTCTGAGGTCCAGTTTAAAACGTCCTTTGTGAACATTTCTCTATAGTGTTAAGTCTTTAAGTGTGAAAGGTTAATCGCTCATCTGGATAGTGAACACGGCTTGGAAGACGAAGAACTTGAGAGGATTAAGCAGAAGAAACTTGAAGGAGCAATGAAGAAAATGATAGGAGAGAAGAAGCATGTCTCTGCGCGTGATGATAAACCTCGTCACCTGTCTGATCGGGATTTCAACGATGCCATTAGCGCCGCAAATGTTGCTCTAGTGGATTTCTATGCAGATTGGTGCGGACCATGCAGGATGATGGCGCCGACAATAGAGCTCCTTGCCAAAGAGTACAGCGGGAAGGCTCTAGTAGCCAAAGTCAACGTCGATGAAAACCCGGCTTTAGCCCAGAAGTTTGGTATTACGAGTATACCAACGTTCGGGATATTCAAAAGAGAGAAACTAGTCGGAACAGTCATCGGAGCCGTAGGGAGAGAACCACTCAAGAAGGCGCTCGATAAAGCGATTAGACTGTGATAGGACTTGCGGCTCTTCTCGTCCGACAGATCTTTTTTTCATGTTCCTTCATTCATTAGGTCTGCTTCGGTGGGGCGTATAGTTGCCGGGAGGAACACTCTTTCTATCTCTTCCCGCCCTGTTTCTTTATGGAACCGTTTCGGGAAGGGTAATTGAAAAACTTAAATGGTAGTTCACCTAAAACTCATCTCTGAGTTCTATTTTTGAATAACGAACATCGGAGAGTCTGGTCATATGCCTGAAAGAGTTGCCGTTGTTGGGTTTGGAGTTACCCGTTTTGCTGCTAGGCATCCTGATGCAACTTACTTTGAGCTTGCCTTCGATGCTGTTAAAGGAGCGCTCGGCGACGCTGGATTAACCACGAAGGACATTGACGCTGCTGTCTATGGGGTTTACAATGATCTTTTTGAGCGACAGTTTATGCAAGACGTGTTGATCCATGACTACCTCGGCCTGTACGGGAAACCAGGTGTGAGGGTGACGACTGGTGGCTCTACTGGAGGCTACGCGTTCAGAGAAGCTTACTTAACTGTCGCATCAGGGCTCCACGATGTCGTTCTATGTGTCGGGGCTGAAAAATGTGCGGACTGTTTTGACTACGTTGTGGGAAAGCCGACGCCAGAGGTTGTTAAGGCCATAGCTTATTCAGCCGATATGACCTACGAGTTCCCGTCAGGCATGTACGCTGCATCATCGTATGCGCTTCTCGCTCGCGCACATATGGATAAGTATGGAACTACCGAAGAGCAGGCCGCTAAGGTTTCGGTTAAGAACCATAAGAACGCTATGTTGAACCCGATTGCTCAAAGTCCGATGAAATTCACTGTTGAGGAAGTCATGAAGTCAAGGATGATCGCGTATCCCTTTAAAATGCTTGACTGCTGCCTCTACACCGAAGGAGCTGCGGCGCTTATACTTGCAACAGAGAAGAGGGCTAAGAAGATCACGGACACCCCAATCTGGGTAAAGGGCATAGGGGCCGCGAACGACAAGGCCTTCACAGGTTTCAGGTCAACCACTGATAAACTGGGGAAATACGGGGACATAGCTGATCTGCGAAGTCACTACGCAGCAGCTGAAGCCGCGTACAAGATGGCTGGGATCACTGATCCAATACATCAGCTCGACTTGGCAGAAATTCACGATGCATTCAGCTTCACCGAGCTCCAGGCCTATGAGGCGATGCGCTTCTGCCCACCTGGAGACGCTGGAAAGTTCATTGACGAGGGGATTCCTGAAAGAGATGGTGCAATGCCATGCACGGTATCTGGTGGGCTGATAGGATGTGGCCATGCTGTGGGTGCTACAGGAATAATGCAAACAGGGGAAGTAGTCATGCAGCTAAGAGAAGAGGCAGATAAGAAGCAAGTACCTATCAAGAGGGGTGATGGGCTAGTGCACAGCATCGGGGGACCCGGTTCATGTTACTGCACAGTGGCAATACTAGGCAGAGAGAAGGAAAAAGGGAGGAAGTGAGACTATGACAGGTAGCGCAGAGAGTGGCAGAGAGGAGAGAAAGAAGAAGACTGCCATTGAGGAAGCCAAGAAGAAGATCGCTGAGGAAACCAAGGGCGAACCACTTGAAGTCGAGATAAACAAGATTATTGCTGAGAGAGCAGAGAGACAGCAGTTCGAGCGTGAGAAGTACTTTGAGGTATGGGACAAGTATGTAATGTCATACAAGTATTCTTACGGCAGGCAATCGGCTTTCTTCAAAGAACTTTACTTGAATAAGAGAATTATGGGAGCAAAGTGCCCCAAGTGCAAGATAGTCTACTGTCCCCCGAGGTCACACTGCTCAGAGTGCTATGAAGAGAACAAGTGGATTACTCTGTCTGATACTGGAACAGTTACAACTTCAGTCGTCTGCTGGTATGTTAGTGCAGAGTTCTTCATAGAGGTGCCATACGTTTGCGCCTACATCAAGGTTGATGGAGCCGACACAAGCATACTTCAAAGAATAGTCTCACGAGACGTGGAAAGAGTCAGGCCGGGGATGAGTGTTAGAGCGGTATTCAGAGAGCAAAGAGAAGGCAAGATGTCAGACTTCTATTTCGTCCCAAAAGATGAATACGATCACTGGTTGCAAGAGGAAAAAAGTAGAGCGCAGAGAAAAACCTGAAGAAGTCCCAATCAGTTCAGTCTGCTTTTCAACTTTCCATTTCTTTGATGAGAATCAGAAGCATGGAATACCGCTTCAGTATGAAATGCTTATTCTGTCATCTTGAGTTTGACTTTGATCTTTTCTGCCATTTCATCTAGTAGCTCTTTCTCAGCGGGCTGCCTTGCGGAGATGAACCTATTTCGGTCACCAGCATCGTCAGTCCTAGGAATAACGTGTATGTGAAAGTGAAATACTCGCTGTCCAGCCGGTCCTCCATTGTTCTGGAGGATAGTAACTCCCGAAACCTTGCCAAGCGCCAACTTTGCGGCGATAGACAACTTCTTAGCGACTTTGAACGTTTCTGCGGCAAGGACTTCAGGGATTTCAAAGATATTCTCATAGTGTTTTGTCGGAACGACTAACATGTGTCCGTTAGTGATGGGGGACGCATCCATGAATGCCACTATATTGTGACTACGAAAAACGAAGCTTGCGGGCAACCTGTCCTTGATTATCTCACAGAACTTACAATCTTTTTTACTCATGACCGATCCCCGCGCATGCCAGTCTTAACTACAGAATCATGTTTTCAAACAATGTGTAGGGCACTGACGACTTCTATCTGTTTTCTTGTGCCACATCATTTTTAAGAATAAATCTGCCAAGCTTTTATAGATTGTTGCATCCTGCAAAAGTTCTTCGGCCCCTCACTATTCACAACTTGTCTTTTCGATACTAGATGCTTCTTCTCAATTGAATAGTGGCCTGTAGAAAATGTTAAAGGGAAGAATAAAGGACTAGGTCTCAACTTATCGTCCCGAATACTTCGGAGGGCGAACAGAGAAAAATGAGTAAGAAGAGTATCTATGCTAGTAAACCTTGGCTGAAGAATTATCCCAAGGGTATCAAGTCCAATCTGGACTACCCAATGATATCTGTCTATGGTCTTTTGGAGAGTTCTGCCAAAGACTTCCCAGATAACGACGCCGTAGTTATGATGGGTAGAGTAGTCAAGTACGGTGAACTAAAGACACTGGTCGACAAGCTTGCTAGTGCGCTCACAGCGCTCGGAGTCAAGAAGGGAGACACTGTCGCTGTTCATATGCCTAATGTCGTGCAGTTCATCATGGGGTACTATGCTGCCCACAGGATAGGTGCGAGGGTGACTTGCTGCAGTGCCTTGCTCTCGCCACCTGAGCTAGAATTTCAACTGAATGATAGTGGAGCGCAGACACTGATAACCTTCGATGATAGGCCCCGAAAGGGAGGAACCTTTGATACGGTAGCTGCTATAAGAAACAAGACAAAGCTGAAAAACGTAATATTG
>JAUQYT010000321.1 GCA_030587605.1 Candidatus Njordarchaeum guaymasense | reverse complement strand
TACATTCTGCTCGCGTTCACAATCTGGTTGTTTATTGGATACTTGACGATAGAAGAGATTGGGGAAGGAGAAAAGTCAAAAGAGGGGGGCAAGACTCCAGTGCATTGAGAGCCACCTCCTTACCAATTCTCAGCATACGCCAATTCTAGAGAGACCTTGAATTGTTGTATGTTGTTGCTTCAGTCCCGCATGTGCAGCGCGTCTTCTCTCATCATGTTGCCCAGCATTCACGGGAAGGCGCACTTGCACTCAATTCTCGAGAAAATCAAGTAAGCTGACAAGAGTGCCATTGACCAATTGTTACGTACTCCCGTACCGTGGTTTTCGGGGATCATAGATTTCCTTGGTTAGTGATATTTCCTGTTTCTCCGTTTCCAAAAGGAGTGATGGCGCGATAACTTCTCTGACGAGGTTTATGTAGCTTTTCTCCTCGGATACTGTTGCAGTCGCATCGATCTTCTTACCTTCTCCATCTTCTATGCCAAACAATATTTCTTCGTTATCCCTGTTGACTACTATATACGGCGATCTATTGACAGCAACAAATCTCGCATTCGTAAGCGCCTTGAAGGGTTCCACGTCATTCCCAATTGCTGCTCCTGTCTTGCCGCCATCGGTTTCCGCCTTGTTTTCGGTTTCCTCACCCAACAGGATTTGGAAGAAAATCTCTCTCCTCTTCTCCAATTCTTTTGCTGGCGGCAAGTAACTTGATGTGGGGGCGTCTATAAATAGTGTTACCTTAGCTCTGCTTATCATGCCTCTGATATGATCCTCAATTGCGCGTTTTGAGAATAAAGGCCATGTTTTTTCGCCTGTTGTGGCTGAGGCCAAAGGTCGCAGATGTTCATCAAACTTCATCAATATCTCTGCGTTTCTCTTGGCTCCAGTAGTGATCTCATCTATAGTGGGTCCCACTTCAGATCTCATGGTGGTAGTTTGTTGATTTGTGACTTCCTTGATCTCTTCGAGTGTTCTGGATTGTTTGTTTTTGTGGTTTTTGATGAATTCTGCAACCCTTTCCTTGATCATGACATTCTGTTGCGAGGTCAGACTCGTCACACTATTTGAAAAGCTTTCTACAATGCTTGGAATCAGCTTCGTTGATTCGATCTTCAGTCGTTCCTTGAAGCTAGACAATTGGTTATTTGCTCTGTCTACTAAGATTGTAGTTTCTTCGCCTACCCTAGTGGTCATGTTTCCTGCTTGTTCGCTCAGTGAAATCTTTATTTCATTCAGTTTTCCTCTGAGAGAGTTAATGGTGTTTGCAGTTTCCAATATGATATTCTCGGTTTCCTTCGTGCACAGTCTGTCAATATTGTTGGCTGCTTGCTTCGAGTGGGTCTCCATCATCTTGTTGTTCTCGTCTGCTATTTCAGTTACTTTTCCTCCAATCGAATCTACGGTGGCATGAACTTCGTTAAGTACGTTGAGTACCGTCTCACCGATTCCCTTTCTTGTGTCACTGAGCGACCCATTTACTAGCTCTCTTACTTTAGTCAGCGACGCCGCTAACTCTTCATTGATTCTTTTTAGCGGTTTCAGGATGCTGTCATTCATCTTTTTCTGAAGCTCACTAACGATGGCTCTCTGTAATTCAATAGTATTGTTAGTAGCGGTGTTGCTTTCAGTCAAATACCCTTTGAAACCTTTGGACTCATCGTCTATGCTTTTCTCGAGTCTCTGGATTTGAGTGTTTAGTGTTCTTGAGGTTTCCTCTTTGAACTTTTTTAGAGAATCATCTATCGATGCAAACTGTCTTTCAATTGTTTCATTTGATTTTGTTTGTATTTCCTTGAGAGCGCTTTCGAGTTCACCACGTCTATTTTTCTCTTCTTCTAGTTTCTTTCTAGTTTTGGCTATGGCATTATGGATTTCGTCGGTGACGCTATCAACGAAAATAGACACCTTTTTCTCGAGATTTCCTAACTCTTCTTTTAGCTGTCCTGATGCAATTAGGACCATCTTGGAGGGTTCAATAGTAAGTTTCCTAGCGGAGTCGACGATTTCACTTCCCAGACTGATCAGTTTGCTGCTAGTCTCATCCCTTAACTGCCCTAGTTCCTTACCCGCCTCCGTCAGAACTCCGAGGTTCGCTGAGAGCTCCGTAACGTCTACATTCTTGTCACGCCACTCTTTGATTGTGCTCTCCAACGTCTTGGCGGCTCCAGATATTGAGACGCCATGTCGCTCCACCAGCCTATCAACTTGTTTGAGTATCTCGCTCCTGAATCTGTTTAGATTCACTTCAAACGCACTGTAGGCTTTGGAGACTTGTTCTTCGTACTGCCCAACTTTACTCACGATTCCTTGAATAGCGGTAAGGGGTTCGCTTTGGTCGAATTGCTGTATTGATTTTGCGGCAAAATCACCTACATTTTCCTCCAAAGATTGAAGGGTCACTGTAGAATCCGTTTCGATTCTTCCTAGAAGCTCTTCGGTCTTTGCAAGCACTAATTCTATCCACCGGGAAACCGCTTCTTCCACTTTCCTAGTCTCGCTCTCCAGCGATTCCATTTCTGCGTCAAGAAGCTTCCAGACTGGTGAGTCCGGAGTTGTGGAACTGAAGATTGCTTCTGAATAATCCCTAACTTGCCTCTTAATTCCTGAGGATAACTTATCTAGTCGGCTTTCTAGTTTCTCAATCAGTTCAGCGTAGGTTGGAGGGATCTTATCGAGCACATCTATGATGCTCTCAATCGTATTCACATGGATGTCTGTGAAAGTAGTTTGCAGTGATAACTTCTCACGCGAAGTTGATTCATTGCCTATCGCTTCTACAAGGTCTTTCCCAACGCTTGAGAGAGTTGAGTTGAGTTCTTCTGCAATCGATTGGAGTGAGGTGTCAGTTGTTTCTTGCATCAACTTGACCGTCTTGACCGTCTGTCCAAATTTGCCTAAAGCCCGATCTATCGCTGAGTTGAAGTCCGTTATACGCTTAGACATTCCATCGTTGTATTGTCGGATGGTCTCAATTAGTCTCACTGGCAGTGCTCTGAAAGCCTCCATAGACCGAGAGAGCTGGTCAATGTTCTTGTTGAGAGTTTCCTGGGAAGTTAGATCCTTGAGATTCTTGTCGAACCTGTCAAAGGTATCATGGATGATTGTCTTGACCTTGTCTAGGGCCGTACTGAATCCTGTTTTGGTTGCCTCGACCGCGTTGTCCAGATCCGTTCTTAAGGTCGTAGCTCGCTCATTGAGAACCTCGTTATTGTCGATCACAACTCTCTTAACCGCTTTCTCATTGCTCATGGTTATGTTCTCGAGGATCTCATTTAGCTCAGTTTCTTGAGATTGAAAACTGTTTGATAGACTCGTGACTCCACTGTTAATTGCGTCAAGAAATCTTTCCGATGATGTCCCTATAGATTTCCCTATTTTGGTCTGCATGTTGCCAATTGCTGTAAGTTGATCAGCTAGAGAATGGAAGGGCATTGTGGCAGAGTATATTGGTACCGTTCGAGGTAAGGCTATTGCGAATCCTTTCTCTTGTAGCTCGTCAAAACTCTCCTTAACACTTTCAAGGGGCTGATCTAGGTAATAGCTCGCCTCACTTACGGTGAGTGGGCCTTTACCCAATAGTACTAGATATGCGGAGAATTGTTCCTCATCAAGAGAGGTAAGAGCATCCATAAACTTTCTACTCTTAGCCATTACCATTGGACACACCATCCTTGTTCTAAACTAAACCGAGTTTTTCAGTTCAGGCAGTTGAACTCGATATTTGCTGACGTGTAGAGTTGACCACAGGCATTCTCCTAGTTGTCTATCATTCCCTAAGCGTTTTCTTGGTAACAGTTTTAGCTACCATTAGGATCATGTTCCTCAAGTAAGCATAACAGAAACCTATCTTGTAAGGAGACTGTGGGTTCATAGGTGGTCTAAGCTCAACTAGTAGCCTGATACGATCACCTTCTGCTGATTGCAGGACTGTCGAAAACATCCCGTCATCATGAAGCTTCCTGGCCAAGTTTGCAAGCGCTTCTGCCGCGGATTTCTTTCCTTGGACAGTGAAGGGCAATTGAAATGTAAAGTTGAGGTAATCGAGTCCTTTAATAACTTCCTCGATCTTGACATCGAGCGAGTATAGAGACGAGAGAATCTGAACTACACTCTTTAGGTGTGCATTATTCCCGATTAACTCATTTTCAGGGTTAAGAGTGGCAACCTTTTTATTCAGATCGATCTGGATGATACCATTCTTGCCACCAAGAAGGAGTAAGAGATTATCCTTGTAAGTTACAATAGGCCTGCCCAATGCCCTTGTCATTACTTGCTCCAATAGTTCAGATAGCCTCTTTGGGTCAAGTTCACCCGAAGAGAGTGATGGATCGGAAATATCCTTCTTTGAGCGAGCTAGAATCACGCGGACAAAAGTCGATAACGGGAATTTTGCATCCTTCACGCTACCTAACGGCTCCCGGTTTTCGCTTATGTCTGATAGGCGAGACAAATGATTTGAAAAGCAAAAAGCATGGGTCTTCTTGATCTCATCGTCCGTGGCGCCCATGTCTGCTAGCAGGCTTGTGTACTTTCGATCCCCGCATAGTGGTTTAAGAGCACAAACAAGTCTATCACTTTGACACTTATCGCAGAGAGTCATAATAGCTTCGGCCATCATGGCAGTTAGGGCATCCATCAGTGGTCTTTCCTTTCCCTTTCTATAGAACTCCATCAGTTTCTTCTGAAACCCTTCAAGTGACAACAGAATCATCTCCCACAACTCAGCACCATCTTTTCGATTTGGTCGCGATGGATTATTCCTGTGACTCCGAAGGCAGGAGAGTCGCAGAGAGCTCAAATAAACGCACTATCATAGACTCGGTCTACATGAAATAAAGCTTTCCAAAATCAAGTCAAGTTTAGAAATTTGCTTTATTACTCCATCCTTTTTTGCTTTCCTGCTGCGACTGGTCGTGGGGACCTCATTGATGTAAGAACCTTGGGGGAGGTAGCAAAGTCAAAGATGGATACCAAGACTGTAATAAACCGAGAGGTTCCGCAAAGTGGAACCCAGGTTTGATTGCTGCATGGCTCGTTCAGCTTATGCGTGCTCATGGCGCTCCTGGTTCGCACGTTTTCAGTCTAGGTCTTATCAAAACTAGATTCCTCTGAAAATCTGGAGTTTGTCTGGAGGGTAGCGCGCCTTGTCAGACAGTCTCTCACTCAAGCGCTTGGTAGGCGCTCCTATTCAAGAGAATCGTATGTCATTCAGACGAACTTCATCGAACAGGTAGAAACGTTTTTTTACTCATAACTCAGATTTCTATTGTAAAACTCCGAACACCACGATCAGGTTTCTTGCTAAAACTGCCATCGCGCCAAATCATAAGCTTTAAAGGTCACTAACTTTCTCAATTCTCTTTCTACTACAAACAATCCCCTCTTGCGTCTGTCCTGAGAGGTTCATGACTTTCTATACGCTAATCCCGTGAGAGTCTATCTGTCCGATGATGCGGAAGTGGAGAGTGCCTCGATGTCGCCGCCTCGCAAGCGACCTATGAACTCAGGAGTGTCGACACGCTCAAGGATGTTCAAGATAAGCCTGGTCGCTATGCTTGTTGGTGTTTTAGGTGGCGTTGGGGCCATAATATTTAGGTTGATGATTGACCTGAACAAGTTCGCTTTCTTTGACCTACTGTATTCCGCTATTTCCTCGAACTCAACTTACAGTTACTTGGTGGTATTGCTTCCGACGCTCGGTGCGCTTGTCGTAGGAGTGGTCGTGGCGAAGTTCGCTCTTGAGGCAAAGGGGCATGGGATTCCTCAGGTCATGGAGTGTATGGCTTTCAAGTGTGGGCGAATGAGGTATCGGGTAGCGACAGCTAAGATCATAGCGTCGTCTATCATGATTGGATCAGGCGGTAGTGCAGGCAGGGAAGGTCCAATTGCACAAATTGGTGCTGCGTTTGGCTCCATGTCTGGTCAAACCCTCAAGCTTTCAGACAGGGATGTGGAACTCCTAGTCGTGTGTGGACTAGCGGCAGGCATTGCCGCAACTTTCAATGCTCCGCTTGGTGGAGCCATTTTCGGTCTGGAGATACTTTTCAGGAGATTTGAGGTAATGGAGGCAATGCCGGTGCTGCTGTCTTGTGTTCTCGGAACCTTGGTGACGAGGCTAGCTTTCGGCAACTTTGTGACTTTCGCTACGCCTGCGTATGACTTGCCCCAGCTTCACGAGCTTCTCTTGTACGCTATCTTTGGGCTTGTTTTTGGAGTTGTATCAGCGCTCTGGGTTCGCCTTTACTACTTCATAGAGAAACTGTTCGAGCGAATGAGAGCTGTGCCATTCGTGCTTCGAGTGGGTTTAGGGGGACTCATAACAGGCTTGATAGGTTTGCCATTTTTCGTGCTTTCCCTTGCGCTGTATAGTGATAACACAGGTTATGGAATCTATGGATCCGGGTATGAGGGTATGAGCCTCCTCTTGGCAGGTGCGATCCCGCTCGCGCTCGTCATCGTTCTGGCTGTAGTCAAGATGGTATGCACATCATTTAGCTTGGGTTCAGGGGGCAGCGGCGGGTTGCTCGTTCCAACACTCTATATTGGGAGCATGTTTGGTGGCGCTGTGGGTTTAGCGCTATCTGGTTTCGCGCCTAGTCTCATATCTGAGCCCTATGCTTTTGCGCTGGTTGGCGCAGCAACACTTTTTGCGGGGGCTTATGGGACGCCTATTGCTTCAATTCTCCTTGTCCCGGAGATGTCGACGAACTTCACTCTTCTGTTGCCCCTAATGTTATCATGTTCATTCAGTCACCTTGTGGCCAGAAGGCTACTTCACGGGTCGACAATCAACACGATAGCACTTGAACTGAAGGGAATACCACTTCACAAACTTACGGGCGAACTGAGGAAGAACGCAGAGCCAGGCGCGGGATAGAGATCATAAAGAGATATGAACAAAAGAAATAGTAAAGTATAGTAAAGAGTGGGTCCAATGCCTCCCGCCATCTAGTCAATGATGAACTCCAAGAAAGACACAGAATGAATCCGGTCACGTTGATCGAGGGATCGATTGTTGTCATTAACCAAAATGCTGACAGCCGTCTTAATTACGAACCTATTGTGGGGATTAATCCCCGTCCCAGCTTTAGCCATCATGAAAAACTATAGTCTCTTCACAATGCTGCTTTTCAGATTCCTCTATACTTCCCTCGCATGTATTCTGATTGTTGCCATCATCTTGTGGCGCTCCCCTTCAGTCAAAGGGATCGGCGCATACATCACCTCCACAAACAAAGCGTACAAGAAGCGCAACGTCCCCCAGCTTCTTTCCCTCGCGATAGTTGCATTAATGCTCTCAACCAGTCTTGCGCTCTTCTTCTTCAGCTACAACTTGGTTGGTGTGGTAATCGCCACGATGGTTAGTGAAGCGATCACGCCAGTCTTGATAGCGTTCTCCAACTGGGCCAGAGGAACAGAGAAGATGGACATTCTAAAAGGAATATACATGGCTTCACTCATCATAGTCGTTGTCTTGATTTCCCTTGCACGCGTTGAGGTCGATGTGACAATCAAGCCAATAGGTTTCTTCTATGTCACACTTTGCGCAATATTCTGGACGGCGTTCATCGCCCTCATAGCCAAAGACACTCCATCTAGAAAGGAAGTGGAAGCAGTAAACTTCTCGTCTGAAAACTACAAGGTGGCCAGGTCAACACTGAAGCTTGGTATAACCTTCCTGTTCTCTGGACTGATTATCTTCCCCTTGACACTCGCTCTACCGCCTCTGACCCAGCTTCCTGAACTGATTGCCCAATGCAACAAGTTCTACCTGGACTTGTCTACTAACTTCGTTTCAGCTTCGACTGATTCAAGTATACTACTGCTTTCCTTCGGGCTAACGTTTACGCCCTATCTTCTCTTGTATGTTGCTCAGGCTTTCTGGCCGAAGGAAGCGCTCACATTTGATCAGTGGTCATCAATACTCGGGTTGCTAACCCCTCTCGTCGCTTCGTTTGTCGGAATCTACGTCATAGGCGAGGCAGTCCGCATA
>JAUQYT010000269.1 GCA_030587605.1 Candidatus Njordarchaeum guaymasense | reverse complement strand
TTCCCTCTTATTTCTGAGAAAGCGAGGCAAAGGCAATAGTTATTGGCCTCCACACGCCACTATAATCAATCTATCGTTGTGCGACTATTATAATCTTATCATTGACTTCCTCTCTGGTAATCTGAGGACGACCCAGCACTTGTTACGTTGAGCTACATTTGTGAGTCTTTTTTTGGGATCAACGTTTCCCCAAGGTTTTAGAAAAGTTCCAGATATTGTCCCCTACGTAATGGATGTTGAGGATTACCTTACCTCCACTAGCTTTCTGCATGTCTGATGCGTCCATTAGGCTTCTTCCTATGCAGATGGGTTTCTTATTCTTCTCCTCAGTGACTACTACGGTTTGGCCTTCCTTGATACTGGGATCAATCTCTGTCACTCCGGGTCTGAATACGTCGGCGCCGTTGCAGACATGTGGGACAGCTCTGATATCTACAGTTACGTTAGGCAGAGATAAGTTGAACTTCAAAACGTACACTAGAAGTGGAACAATCGTTTTGTCCTCTCTTATGTAAAAGACGGGTTCACGGTCCACTACGTAGATCTCTTCCCTTTCTGACGAAAACACCTCTACCCTGGAACCCCGCGGAAGAAAGAGCTCGCCGATACCAAGAGTTTCCTCGATCTTGTTCCGCAGATCTTTAATCTCATCCTTTCTGAGAGACCTGATCCTCAATTTCCCTATCGCCATCCGAGTCTCGTGTTTTTAGCAGATAGCAAGCTAAGAGGTAAGGATCCCGCGAAAATGTAGACTCGACAATATCAAAATATCCTTTAAAGGTGTAATGGAGCCTCCCTGTAACATTATAGACAATCGTCAATTGACGCTCAAGAGTGGTTTACTAGTAGAAAATGGATAATCATCTCACTTGATGGATTCTCCATCATTTCAAAAGATTTAAATAGTTTACATATAGCTACTCAATTTGCGACGTGTTCCGTTTTCAATAAAGGTGTGTGCGTGGAAATATGAGTCAACAGAGACCACCCGATCTTCTACAGAGATCACTTGATTCAAATGTCTTGGTCAAACTGAAGGGCGGACGGGAGATTCGTGGAAAACTCCGTGGCTTTGATATGCATATGAACCTTGTTCTAGAGGAAGCAGAAGAAATAGTCGACGAAAACAACACAAAGAGACTCGGAGCAATCGTTGTGAGAGGGGACAACGTAATAATGATAAGTCCGCCACCAAGGTGAACACCAAATGACAAAGGGTACACCAAGTTTTGGCAAAATGAACAAAACCTTGCACATCAGGTGCCGAAGATGTGGTCAAAGGGCATACCACATTCACAAGAAACGATGTGCCGCATGTGGGTATGGAAGATCAAGAAGAATAAGGAAATATGATTGGCAGACAAAGACATTGAATGATCAGAGGTTAAGATGAGTTATAGGAAGCCGGAAGATTTTATCGGCAATACGGAATCATACGCTCACAAGGTAACAACGCGTAAGGAAGCTTTGGTCTTATCATCGCCCTCTTGTGCTGGGAGCGTAGTGGGCCGGTAGCTCAGTTTGGAAGAGCGCCACGTTGGCATCGTGGAGATCCCTCATATCAAAAGCAATGAGGTGACCACAAGTCGCGAGTTCAAATCTCGCCCGGTCCACCACAAATACTCCACAGGACGACACAATCGTGATGCATGCTTCTTCTGATGTCATAAGACGATTGAAGAGAAGGATGGTGGGCGGGGCCGGATTTGAACCGGCGATTCGGCGCTAACGGTACCTCCCAATTAGCCCCACCGCCGTGTTTACCCGGAGAGCATCACGCGGAAAACATTAGGCTATCAGTCAGAGACTTTCTCTCCTCAGGGCGGTATCATAACCTTCTAGGGGCAACCACTTCGAGGTGTAGCCGTATCTAGACCACCCGCCCGTTCCAAGACTCTCATAGTTTCTTACTATATATTTTTTTTGTGGTCTCCTCCTGAGCTTCCTCCTCCGAGAAACCAAGTAGATGACCAACTAGCTCTCGGATTAAAGTGACTAAAAACGTTTATTAGGCAACGTCGGAAACTCCTAAAGGTGTAAATTGTAGGTCAACCGGGATGAACAGAAATGTCAGTGATTTTTTGGTGGAGGAAAAGAGCAAGTGTTGGACTTGCACTTGTGCTTATCGGTTTGGCTGGAATCGCGCAGAGCTTTGTTGTTCTCCACGCCCAAACCGTTCTTGGCGTAACCAGCATTTATCTTCTCACCCTTGTTCCGCTCGGGGCTTCTATAACACTGGGCGGGGTCGAGATGTCTTTGGTAGAAGCCATACACGCGCGCTTTGCAGTGAGAGAAAGAAAGACATCGAAGTGGAAGAAAGGCGAACGCCGAGGACTTTCCGGCATGTTGGGGAAGCTAGAGGTTGCTTCTGTTCTCTCAGTCTTATTGGTTCTGGTGTTCTCGTCAGTTTTCTATATTTCCATTGTCACCGTCTGTCAGGGAACAGGCATTCCTTACTACGCGAGGTTTGCCTTTGCTGAAGTTGTCTCTGCGCTCATTGTGGTGACAGTCAGTATTATTATTGGAAGAATAACTGGGAGCAGGGGACATAGCTTATTTAGCACGTGAGAATGCCAGAAATGGCTGCACGGATCAGCTTCAATTTCTCACAGCAAGATGTAACATGTCGACACGCCAAGACACTCCACATTCACTGGTCAAATAGAAAGAAAAACTTAAAAGAAACAGTCCTCGTATAAACTCTACAAGGTCGGGTGCCGCGGTAGCTTAGGCCGGGAGAAAAAAATCCACCCGATAGCGCCGGTCACCCGGAGAAAATTACCCTTTCCGCGGTGGGCGAGACTGAAGATCCGGTTGTCGCAGGAGGGTGCCTGGGAGTTCTTAGGTATCCTGCGAGTTCAATTCCTGCCCGCGGCACCAACTCACGTACCATGTTTTTGAGAACATTAATCGAACGGTCTTAGTTTTTAAGGATTTAAGCGCTCGTGGTCCTATATCGATTCAAGGGATCGATAACAATTTAAGTTCTGGTGTGAGGCTTTAGTATGCGCTGCTAGCCGATCGGTAGAGCAAGGTGGTTCATTTGGGTGTCGAAGACATCTTCAGAGAATACGATATTCGCGGAGTCTTTAACGAGGAGTTGACTCCCGAGGTTATCTCTAGAATAGGAATCGCGTTTGGAACTTTTCTCCAAGGATCTGGTGAAGTCATAACCGGCAGAGACAGCAGAGTGAGCAGTGAGGTAATTGAGTCAATACTGGCATCCAGTCTAGCATCAGTAGGCTGCGGCATTATCTCTGTTGGCATGGTTCCTATCCCAGTCGTGAACTTCGCTACGTGGAAAAAGAGACCCAAGGCTGGAGTTGTTGTAACAGCTTCCCACAACCCGCCAGAGTATAATGGTCTCAGATTTCGGAATAGCGACGGAACTGGCTACACTGCTCAAAACAAGACTATTCGTGATATCTATTTTAGCGGAAGGTTCCTGAAGAAAGAGTGGAATAAAATCGGGAGAGTCATGAGTGTACCCTCGAAAGTCGTCTTGTCCGAATACTCCGGACTTATCATCGACCGGGTGAAGATAGGCAGAAGATTGAAGGTCATTCTAGACCCAGGTAATGGAGCGGCATCGGTGATAGCGCCTCAGTTATTCAGGAACCTTGGCTTTGATGTAATCACAATTAACTCTCAGCCTGACGGAACGTTTCCAGGCAGGGATCCTGATCCCAGTGCTGAAGGCAAAGAAGTATTGAAGGAACTTTCCAGGCTCGTCACAGAGGCAAGGGCCGATTTCGGAGTTGCCTACGACGGAGACGGGGATCGAGCTGTGTTCGTCGATGAGAAGGGAGAGAGAGTCGTCCCAGAGAAAAGTGGGATAATCTTCGCTAGGGATTATCTGAGTAGAGGGAGAGGCAAGATTGTAGCAAATGTCTCGTGCTCTATGATCCTTGAGGATGAACTCTCCAAGACCGGAGGAGAAGTCGTTAGGGTCAGGGTGGGGGATGTCTTCATTACTGAGGCAATAAAGAATCAAAAAGCCGTCTTTGGTATGGAAATCTCGAGCCACTTTTATTTCCCTGATTTCTATCCATTCGATGACGGTGTACTAGCTAGTGTCAAGCTAGCTGAAATATTATCCAATTCAGAGGAATCATATTCGCAGATCTTGAATGGAATAAGGAGTTATCCAAGCTTGAGAGAGAACATAAAGTGCCCGGATAAGGTCAAGTTCAGAGTTGTTGAAAGTATGAAGGAGAAATATGAAAAAGATGGATACCGAATTGACGTGACCGATGGGGTTAGAATTGTAATGGACGAAGGATGGGCGCTTGTGAGACCATCAAACACCGAGCCGAAGATAAGGATCACTGTCGAAGCGCGAACAATGTCGGGAAGCGAAAAACTATTATCTAAATTCAAGTCGGATTTGATGGATACCGTAAAGAAGTTTACCTAGCAGAAACTTGACCCTTTATGTTCGATCATACAGAGACCCATGTGTCCCCTTATGACTCATAATGATGAAGGAAAAAACTATATACCGAAACCCCCTTATGCGGAGGGCACAGCTCGTTCAGTGGTTGTTTATCGGTATCAGAGGTGAAGTCGAGTAATGCCAAGGGTGTTTACCTTCAGAGGCCTTACAGTGGAGGAACTAGAGAAGCTGCCAATGGATGAGTTTGCTAAGTTGCTTCCATCAAGGCAGAGGAGAAGTCTCTTACGAGGGCTTCCACCACGACATAAGAAGTTACTTGAGAAACTAAGGCGCGCACATAGGGCAATAAAGAAAGGAAAGAAGGTAACTGTCAGAACACACGACAGGGACATGGTGATACTCCCAGAGATGGTCGAACTCCCAGTAGCCATCCACAACGGAAAGGAGTTCATCCCCGTTGAAATAAGACCAGAAATGATAGGACATTATCTTGGAGAGTACTCACCTCCATGCAAGAAAGTCATGCATGGCAACCCTGGAATCGGCGCAACCAAATCCTCAGCATACGTACCTCTCAAGTAGCGAATGAACTATATTCGAACATCGCTTCTGCTATGTGCGATTAATTTATATAGTCATTAGAGATTTCCCAACATACTCATTGCAAATCTCCAAACTGGACGAGCGATCTTTGGCGATTCCAACTAGTCACAGCGTAAGGTTATCATCAATCATAGAGTCACTGGTGAGATGAGGCTTCAACATGCCTAGATTCGGTTACTCCATAATGGGATTAGACCCAGACAAGACCATTAAAGCCAGTGGAATCGACATGCGCATCTCACCCAAGAAGGCTGCTGAAGTCTGCAGAGAGATAAGAGGATTGAAGCTGGAGAAGGCCAAGGAACTACTTGAAAGAGTCATCGCCATGAAGAAGATGATTCCTTTTCGTGTACACAAGAAAGAACTTGGCCATCACGCCAACAAGCTCAGGGAACATAAATGGTATGCAGGCGGCTATCCCATCAAGGTTGCAGAACGTGTTCTTGGAATTCTGAAGAACGCTGAGAACAACGCTGAGTACAAAGGACTCGACGTTGATCGACTGAAGATTATCCATGCTTCGGTTGACCTGGGTCCTAAGCTGAAAAGATTTACGCCGAGAGCCTTTGGCAGAAGTTCCCCGAAGATCGAACAACTAACGCGGGTTCAACTAGTTCTTGAAGAAGTCTCAGAGTAGAGGTTAGTCACAACTTGCCCATCAAAACTCATTTTGTGCTAAAAGGGTTGCAGAGAATTCGTATCGATGAATACCTTGACTCTGAGCTAAAAAGAGCAGGGTATGGTGGAGTCGATATCCAGAAGAGTCCGTTGGGAACTAGGTTCACCATCTATGCTACAAGACCTGGCTTTGTGATAGGGAGAAGAGGAAAAACTGTTCGTGAGCTTACTGAAACTTTGAAGCAGAGTTTTGGGATTGATAACCCTCAGATTGAAGTTGCTGAAGTTGAGGTTCCAGAATTTGACGCTAAGATTATGGCGCGAAAACTTGCCTCATCACTTGAGAGAGGATTCCAATACCGAAGAGCATGCTACTCGGTATTGAGGAGAATAATGGAGGCTGGGGCTAAAGGAGTAGAGGTCACAATAAGTGGCAAACTTACAAGCCAACGTGCTCGCTACCAGAAGTTTAGGGATGGAGTCATAACCAAGTGCGGTGAGCCAGTTAACCAGTTTGTTAGAGAGGGAACTGCACCTGCTTTCCTGAAGCCCGGAGTAATGGGAGTCAGAGTAGTAATAATGATACCAGGAGACCTACCCGACAAGATAAGGGTCAATTATCCAGAAATAACTCCAGGAGCTGCCCAACCGGAAGCAGCTAAGACCAGTGAAGTGCCGGTCGAAGCTATAAGTCCCTCTCCAGTAGCAAATAGCGAGACAGGTGGAAAGGTACAAGAGCAAGTGAAGCAACCAGAGGAAAAACAACAGGAGACTCCGGCTGAGAGTAGCAAGGAACCAACACAGGAAAAGAAAGAAAAAAAGAAAGTTGAAAAGAAAAAGAGCAAGTGAATATTTATGGCAATCCTGCGAATCAAGGAAATTAGGGGAATGACGCCTGCTGAAAGAGAGAAGAAACTTGAAGAATTAACAGCTGAGCTCACGAGATCGAGAGCACTACGTACGGGAGCAGGAACTGTGGAAAGCCCTGGAAGAATAAAACAGATACGCAAAACCATTGCAAGGATCTTGACTGTGAATGGAGAACAACAGTCGAAAAAGTAGGAAGGAGGATAATGTAAATCAAGATTACCCAGGAAAATGTAGACCGGCATGAGCTCATAGGATTATTCGCGAAGGTAGTACGGAGCAGCCATAAAGATTATGTCGGTATCGAAGGTCTTATCGTAATGGAGTCTCGCAACATGATTATCTTGGCGACAAAGAACTCGTCTTTAAAAAGAATCCCCAAGAGATCAGTTGTGCTCGAACTATCTATTCCCGAAAAAGGAAAGATCCAGATCGATGGAGTAGAAATCGTAGGACGCCCCGAAAACAGATTAAAAAAGAAAAGATGATGATGCTCGAGAACCAAAGGTTGAAGACGATACTCGAAAGTCTTTTATAGAAAACGCCTAATCTTGCTCTTTCTAAAGATGATCTGGATTCTCCCACTTATGATAGAATGTGAAACACGAACCTGACTCGCTGCGATTCATGACCAAGAAAGAAGGCAATTGCACTACGAGGTAAGGAGTCGAAATGAAGCAAAACATAGGGCTTGATGTAATTCCACCTAAGAACAAGTGTGAAGATGAATTATGCCCCTTCCACGGTATCCTTCCGGTCAGAGGTAGAATATTCGAAGGAACCGTCGTAAGCGGGAAAATGTCCAACACAGTAGTTGTTAGAAGGGAGTATCTGCATTACGTCAAGAAGTATATGAGGTACGAAAGAAGGAGAAAGCATCTTCATGCACACAATCCCCCATGTATTTCCGCTAAGGAAGGGGACGTGGTGAGAATCGCAGAATGCCGCCCACTAAGTAAAACGGTCTCATTTGTCATTGTGGAAAAGAAAGAAGCATGAAATATCATCGAATGAATGAGTTTACTCTCTTTCCTATATTAAGGAGGTCTACGTCTTGGCAAAACGGATAAAGATTGTTGTCGGCAATAAGCCAAGAATTTGCAGGGGGTTGCCTGTCGGTGCGTACATCACGTGTGCTGACAACACGGGCGCCAAAACACTCAAGATAATTGCAGTCACGCCGTACAAGGGGAGACTGAACCGGTTTCCTTCAGCAAGTGTAGGAGACATGGTTGTTACCAGTGTTAAGAAAGGTACTCCTGAGATGAGGAGGAAGATCGTAAGGGCTGTCATCATCAGACAGAGAAAATCGTACAGGCGCCCAGATGGGAGCTGGGTAATGTTTGAGGACAACGCAGGGGTTGTTGTGAGTCCAGAGGGAGAAGCTCAGGGAAGTGAAATACGGGGTCCTGTCGCCAAAGAGGCAGCAGAGAGATGGGCGAAGATTGCGACAATTTCTAGCATAGTTGTATAGCTATCACAGTCATTGACATGGAGCTTTTATTGATCTGCGTGAATTGTGCGTATGGAGGGTAATATTCTTTTGAAGTCAAAGAGCCCAAGGAAACAGAGGAGAGCGATCTACAGCGCGCCTCTTCACAGGAGAAGAAAGCTCATTGTTGCGCAGCTCTCGCCTGAACTAAGAGAAAAGTACGGTGTTAGAAATCTGTCGGTCCGCAAGGACGACGAGGTCATGATCAATGAAGGTATGTTTTCTGGCATTCAGGGAAAAGTGTCTAGGATTAACCTTAAGAAATGCGTGATTTTTGTCGATGGAGCGGTTGCAGAGAGAACAACCGGGCAAACATACTCTGTTCCGATAAGACCTTCCCGCGTGACGATAGTCAAGCTAAAACTCGACGACTGGCGCAATAGGATTCTTAAACGTAAAGGCGCTTCATTAAAGGAGGAGAAAGAGGTTGGGTAGGAAAGGGCCAAGAAGACACTTGAAGAGGCTAGCAGCCCCAACCGACTGGAGAATAGCTAGGCATCAGCACTCGTGGACTGTTCGTCCGCGTTCTGGGCCTCATCCAATTGACGGATCTATACCGCTTCTTAATCTCGTTAGGGGAACTCTTTCCCCGTACTATGTTGCTAGGGAAGCCAGACGAGTATTATACGAAGGCAAAGTGCTTGTCGATGGGGTGGCGAGGCGAGACCACAAATTCCCGGTTGGTCTGATGGATGTTATTACGATTCCCATTATCGAAAAGGCTTTCAGAGTTCTTCCATTCCCAAGGCGAGGGCTTGACCTCCAACCAATACAGAAGAACGAAGCGGAGTTCAAACTCTGCTGCGTGGTCAACAAGACACTTGCAAAAGGTGGAGACTTACAGCTGAACCTGCATGATGGAAGAAACATTATAGTCAGAAAAGATGAAGCTAATGAACTCTCAAGCATCAAGACACATGACACCTTGAAGATCGAGGTACCAACCCAGAAAATCATCGGCATCATCAGATATGAGGTAGGAACACTTGTGCTGATAAGCGGCGGAAAGAACGTCGGGTTAGGCGGGCGTGTTCAAGGGATTAACAAACCCGAAGGGACTAGCATGACAACCAGTGTTACTCTGAAAATAGATGACGGCACCACGATGGAGATACCTTTGAACTACACTTTCGCCATTGGGAAAGAAGAGCCCTTGATATCGTACCCAAAACCTGGAGGCGAACAAATCAAGCAATAGACTAAGAAAGCTTCTTAAAACCCAAGTTTACGGCAACCTCTCTGAAACAACGGCGACACAAGTTTAGTCTGTACCGCCTTATTATCGCTTGATGACAACCGCAACGCGAGCATACCCTGCTGCCTTTTCCGAATCTGACCTTGACCAAGTGCCAGACCTCCAACTACGTACTAAGTTCACTTTGATTGCTAAACGGGAGATAAGGAGAGTTATACTTATTATGTCTTTATAAGCTCTATGGGCTATCTAAACTCCGAAGAAATCTGAGATGAGAAGCCAAACCAACTGATTATCTGGTAACCGATGGACTTTCGGGGGTCAATCGTAGAATGGAGAAAGTTGAAGACATCATTAAAAAATGGGAAACAAACCCGATGCTAAGACCCAAGATAGGCTACGTGGTGGTTAACTGTTCAGTAGGCAAGTCTGGTGAACCACTTCAAAAAGCCATGAGGTTATTGGGAGACATAACTGGGCAGAAGCCTGCTCAATGTAAAGCTAAACAGACTATCAGGGAATTTGGCATCAGGAAAGACGAGCCTGTTGCATGCAAGGTGACCTTGAGAGGAAACCGTGCAATTGAGTTCCTGAAAAAGTCGCTCAGTGTAATTGATTTCAAATTGAAAGAATCAAGCTTTGACGACGAGGGCAATGTGTCATTTGGCATAAAAGAGCATATACAGCTACCGGGAGTGAGGTACGATCCGGACATAGGCATAATAGGCTTCGATGTGTCTATCAGGATCGAAAAACAAGGGTATAGGGTTGCTAGGAGAAGAAGAATGAGAACAACTGTCCCAAGATCCCACCGCGTGGGAAAAAGCGAGGCAATAGCTTTCTTGCAACAAACTCTAGGAGCAAAGATCGTTGGATCATAGAGATCGCCTAGGATGACTGGAAGATAACAAGTCATGCAATCCAAATGGCTACCAAAACATTTAATTCAGAAGGTATTTTATGTCAGAAGGTACGTGAAGATTTGCCGATCTGCGGTTAACGGATTCAGCCAAACTGCTTATCGAGTGCTACGGTCTGTGGGTGAGATAAGTGACACGACTCGACTTACTTGCTGACGCAGTTTCAAACATCTGGAATCACGAGATAATTGGGCACAGAGAAGTAGTCATTAAGCCAGCCTCAAAACTGATAGGCGCCGTTCTACGTGTCATGCAGAAGACTGGCTACATAGGCGAATTCGAGTTCATCGATGATTCCAGAACTGGCATTTTCAAGATTCAATTATTGGGTAGAATAAGTGAGTGCCGAGTAGTCAAGCCCCGGTTCCCAGTAAAGAAGGACGAGTATGAGATTTGGGAGAAGAAGTACCTTCCGTCTAGAGACTTTGGGTTACTGATCGTTACAACCCCTGAGGGGGTAATGTCACACCAAGAAGCGAGAAGCAAGGGATTAGGAGGACGTCTGCTAGCTTTTGTATACTAGATGTCACCAAGGAGACCAACTGTCCATACTTTTGGATAGGAGTTAAGAAGGGAAGGTGTCATGAGTGCCATGAACGAAGAGATCAAAATATCGCCGGGAGTCTCAGTACAGATAGAAGGCAACAAGATTTCGGTCAAGGGACCGAAGGGCGAAGTACAACGTGACTTTTCACATGTCACTTCAATCGAAATCCGCAAGTCGGATGGTGCATTGATAATTCGACCACTTACAACTAGAAAACGGGACAGATCCCTTGTAATGACTCTAAAGACTCAGATCATCAATATGATACTAGGAGTGACAAAGGGTTTCGAATACAAGCTTAAGGTGGCACACTCTCATTTTCCTATCACTGTTAAAGTTGATAAAGATAAGCGGATAGTTCATGTTGAAAATTTCATTGGTGAACGGACTCCTAGGATAGCCAATATCGAACGCAATGTTGAGGTTGTAGTCAAGGGAGACGATGTAATAGTCTCAGGTCCTGACAGGCAAGCTATCGGTCAAACTGCTGCAAACATAGAGAAGGTATGTAAGATCAAGGACAAGGATCCTAGGGTGTTCCAAGATGGAATATACTTGTATGAGGTGTACTGCGGAGACGAGCTGCTGAAGAAAGTCTAAGAAAGCCTGAGGTGTCAACGTTGACTGAAAAACCGAAATCCATCACTAGAGCGCTGCGGATCAGACGCATGGCTAAATCAAAGAAACCTGAATTCGTCAGGTATGAAAGTTGGCGCTATGTGAGGCTAGGAAAGCCATGGAGAAAGCAGATAGGACTGGACAACAAGGCTCGTTTGAAGATGAAAGGATGGGAAGTCAGTCCCAGGGTTGGGTTCCGGGGTCCACGCGAGGCTCGCAACTTACACCCTTCAGGTTACAAGGAGATCATGGTCTACAATCTCAAGAACTTGGACAAAGTAAACCCTAAAGAATACGCTATAAGAATTTCACATCAAGTCGGTACGAGAAAGAGAATGCTGATACTTGGGAAGGCAGAGGAACTAGGTCTGAAAGTTTTGAATCCTATCTCTGAGATAACACTTCCACCTAGTGAAACCGAGATCACTAAAGAGGAAGAAACAAAGAAGGTCTCGAAGGGGAAAGAAGAAGAGAAAAAGGAACAGAAAAAGGAAGAAAAGAAACAAGAGGAAAAGCAAGAGAAGAAGCAAAAGCAAGAGAAGAAGACAGCTGGAAAGAAAAGCCCCAAGGAAAAGGAGAAAAGAAAAAGCGACGAGCCAGAGATGAAGAAAAAAGGGAGGTAATCGTGAGTGAGCTTGAGAACCCAGAGAAGACTTGCATCAGAGATCATGAAAGTCGGCGAGAACAGAGTTTGGATTGACCCAACTAGAACCGACGATGTGTCCATGGCGATAAGAAGAGAAGATGTGCAGAAGTTAATAAATGAGGGCGCGATCAGAACACTGCCTAAGACTGGGGTAAGCAAGGGCAGAGCTAGGGCTCTACATGCCAAGAAGAAGAAAGGCTTGAGACGAGGACCAGGAAGTCGAAAAGGTTCCAAACATGCTATCATTCCTCAAAAGAAAGCTTGGATGCTGATGGTTCGCCGTCTGCGAACATACTCGAAAGGACTTAGAGGTAGGAAACTCATCAATAGACGAACATACCGAATGCTTTATAGGATGACCAAAGGTGCATTCTTCAAGAGCACCGCCCAGATTGACAGCTACTTGGATGAACACCAATTATTGACAAGGAGGTAAAGAAGCGAATTGGCTAGAGGCCCAAGATACAGGCTCCTCTTCAGAAGAAGGAGGGAAGGAAAGACCGATTATTACGCTAGGAAGAAGCATTTGAGATCGATTAGACCAAGAGTCATCGTCAGGAAGACCTTGAAGAACATGATAGTCCAAGTAGCCAGCGCTAAGCCTGAAGGCGACCATATCGCCGCATCTGCCTTCTCCAAAGAGTTGAGGAAGTTTGGGTGGAAAGGTGGGTCTGGGAACACACCCTCCGCCTACCTGACAGGTTATGTTGCAGGTATAAGGGCCTCAAAGAAAGGTGTGAAAGAAGCCGTTCTAGACATAGGACTTAATGCGCCAAGTAAGGGTTCAAGGGTCTTTGCTGCGCTAAAAGGGGTTATTGACGCAGGGGTCGCTGTGAATCACGACGAGTCGATACTCCCTTCGAAAGAGAGAATCAGAGGAGAACATGTGGCAAATTGCGCTAAGACCATAGCTGAGAAGAGCCCTGAGGATTACCAGAAAAGGTTTTCAGACTACCTGAAGAGAGGACTTGAACCGCAACGTTTATCGAAGCATTTTGACGAAGTCAAGGAAAAAATTGCCAGTCAACTAGGAGGTAAGCGAGATGAGCGGCGAGGCGCTAGCACCAAGGAAGAGAAGTGAAGAACAAGAGTGGACTCCAAGGACCAGAATAGGTAAACTCGTCAAAGAAGGTCGTATAACTTCAATTGATGAGATCTTTAAATCATGCGAATTGATTAGGGAACCAGAAATGGTAGATCTACTCATCCCAAATCTTCGAGAAGAGGTCATAGACATTAACCTGGTCCAGAAGCAAACTGAATCCGGAGAAAAGTCCAAGTTCAAGGCGACTGTAATCGTTGGCAATGAAAGCGGTCTAGTCGGGATAGGAGAAGGAAAAACTAAGGAAGTTGGCCCTGCAATCAAGAAAGCCGTAAAACAAGCTAAACTGAATATCATCCCAGTACGAATCGGGTGTGGATCTTGGGAATGCAAGTGTGGTGACAAGCATTCCCTTCCCTTTAGGGTTGAAGGGAAATCTGGGAGCGTACGCGTCGCGCTTATTCCGGCGCCCAAAGGGATAGGTCTCGCCGTTGCGGACGTACCAAAGATCGTACTGCGCTTGGCAGGTGTAAAAGATGCGTGGTCTCTAGCAAAAGGACACACCCGGTGTACGGTTAACTTTGCAAAAGCAACATTCAACGCATTGAGGAAGACGTACTATATTGTCTCGTCTAGCGACTGGGCAGGAGGATTCTAGGCACATGAGCGCGGATGGTGCTAAGCTAGTAGTCGTGAGAATCAGAGGCGACGTCGACGTGAGAGATGAGATAAGGCAGACCCTTAAGATGTTTAGGTTACACAAGGTAAACCATGCTACACTCATTGACGGGGGAAAGAGTTACTCAGGCATGCTTCAGAAAGTCAAGGATTATGCAACATGGGGAGAAATTGATGTTGATACGCTACAGAAACTCCTGTCCAAGAGGGGGAGAGCAACTGGAAATAAATGCATAGATGACGAATATGTGAAAAACAACTCAAAGTTCAGTTCAATAAAAAAGTTCGCAGAAGCGTTCATCACTTCGAAAGCAACAATTGACGATGTGCGTGGCCTCAAGCCAGTTTTCCGACTTCACCCGGCAAAGGGAGGATTTGACGGGAAGAAGAAGCTCTCCTTCAATGTTGGAGGAGAACTCGGCTACAGAGGGAAAAAAATCAATGATCTGATAGCAAAGATGGTCTAGAAAGCTAGTCTCCTAAAGAAAGCAGAAGGTGCTATTACAATGCCGTCAAGATTTAGAAAAAAGGTCAGAAAACTCCGTGGCTCAAGGACCTACGGCTGGGGAAGAGTGGCGCAACATAGGGGCTCAGGGCAACGCGGGGGATTCGGCAATGCCGGAGGACACAAACATAAATGGTCCAAGACAGTAGTTGAGGACAAAGACTACTTCGGCAAGAAAGGATTTAGACCTCATAGAGTTATTCCTCAGCCAAAGACGATAAACCTGGATGAGATGCCCAGGATTCTGAGAGATGTGGGAATAAAGGGTGACAGCGCAGAAAAGAAAGTCAAGATTAATGTAACCGATTTTGGCTACGAAAAAGTTCTTGGAAGAGGTAAGATTGTGAAACCTATAATTGTAGAGGCGCCCAGCTTCAGTAAAACCGCAAAAGAGAAGATAGAGTCAGCTGGAGGAAAGGCAATAGTAATACAAGACTAACGCGAAACCACTAATCCTACTTGGCAAGAAGCCCAGGATGGTTGTCAGAAATGGTGCGTTTCATAGACATATTCGGATCAATGGCTAGGGTAATCCCAAATGTGAAATCACCAGACAGAAAAGTACCATTCAGAGAGAAATTTGGATGGACAATAGTAGTCCTCCTGATCTTCTTGCTCATGAGCAATATACCTCTTTATGGCATAAAACAGACTGGGACAATCGATTATCTTTACTGGATGCGTGTAATACTTGCATCCACTCACGGAACACTTATGGAGCTTGGAATCGGACCCATAGTTACTGCAGGCTTGATAATGCAGCTTCTAGCTGGTTCTAAGATAATCAAGACCGATATGTCCAATTCTGAAGACAGGTCGAAGTTCACTGCTTCCCAGAAATCTCTTGCTATGCTGATGACCGCTATCCAAGCTGCAGCCTTCATCGTGAGTGGAGCATATGGAGCGGGACTGTCGCTTATTGATCAGGTTGTGGTGTTTCTCCAGTTATTCTTCGCCGGGCTAATAGTCATACTACTTGATGAGATGACGCAGAAAGGGTGGGGCCTTGGAAGTGGTGTAAGTCTGTTCATCGTTGCTAACGTAGCACAGCAAATCTTGTGGAGATCATTCTCTCCCATTCCAGCCGCAGACGGGTACTGGATCGGAGCTGTATTCGCAACATTCCAAGCATTGTTTAGCGGGGGACTTACAGGTCTGGGCAGTGTTTTCTTTGCAAGACCGGGCGCCTCCGATGCAGGCAGCACCTTAGGGTTGTTAGTCACGGTGATCGTTTTCATCATTGTGATCTACTTCGAGACTTACAGGGTCAACATACCCCTTCAATATGCCAAGTTTAGGGGGTTCCGTGGAAGCTACCCTATAAAGTTGCTTTATGTGTCAAATATCCCTGTCATCTTGGTCCAGTCTCTATTTGCCACAATTCTCTTCTGGACACAGATAGTTGCCAAAGAGAACACTGGTGGGGTCAATCCTTGGACTGATCTACTCGCCGTGTTCACTAAGGAGACCGATGCCGATGGAAATGTAACTTATCGCCCTTCAGGCGGGCTTGTATACTACATCACTCCTCCCCGCGACATCTTAGCTGTAGTCAATAGTCCAATTCAGGCAATTGTTTACTTGTTG
Source organism: Candidatus Njordarchaeum guaymasense (assembly GCA_030587605.1). Taxonomy (GTDB): domain Archaea; phylum Asgardarchaeota; class Njordarchaeia; order Njordarchaeales; family Njordarchaeaceae; genus Njordarchaeum; species Njordarchaeum guaymasense. Next base: position 8,426 of record JAUQYT010000269.1, on the reverse strand, counting down.
CTGATGGTAGTGCTATGCGCCGGGTTCGCTAAGATCTGGGTGGAGTTGTCAGGCATTGCGCCAAGGGACATAGCTGGGCAGCTGCATAGTGCAGGTATGCAGATTCCGGGGTTTAGGCGTTCACCTGTCATCATGGAGCAAGTACTCTCGCGGTATATTCCTGTAGTTGCGCTTCTAGGAGGAATGATCGTCGGTCTACTCGCTGTTGTCGCAGACTTCTTCGGCGCGTTGGGAACGGGGATGGGTGTGCTTCTGGCAGTCGGAATAATTTACCAGCTTTACCAAACCATTGCCCAGGAACAATTATCGGACATGCACCCAGCACTTCGCGGACTGTTAGGTAGTTGAAACAGAACTTCTAATAGGAGGATGCACCTGAACATAATTGTAAGACATAATTACAACCTACTTAGAAAGGAAGGGAAACTATAGATGGATTTCGTCCAGCTAATAAGTCAGCCACCTTGGTCAGCCATAGTCGTTCTTCTTGTAACTATGGGCATGTCGACTTTCACAGCACTCATCACAAGAAAAGTTACTAATCAAGCGAAACTTCAAAGATATAGAAAGGAGATATCCGAGTGGAGAAAAATGATGGCCGAAGCTCGGAAAACCAAAGATGAGAAACTGACATTAGAAGTTAATAGAAGAGCCAAGATCATACAACGCATGAACACTGAAGTAAGCAAACAGTCCTTCAAACCGGTGGCGGTATTCTTCATCCCATTCATGTTAATCTGGTGGATTTTGAGCAGCATCTTCGGTGCTAGAATAGTGGCACTTATCCCCTACAATCTTGGATTGATACCTTTTATTGGCTCGATGGCTGGAACGTCACTTAATGGCGGGTCAGTTTTTGGGTTAAGTTTCTTCGGATGGTACATTTTCTGCAGCTTCTCGTTTGGAATGATGATCAATAGAATACTCGGCGTTAGACTAACTTAGCAATGACTTGTGAGGAATGGTCAATGCCTAGACCTAGTTTGAGAACGCGAGCCGTTAAGCGCAAGAACTTGAGAACTCCTGGGTCAAGGAATGTAGTTCACTATTCTCGATCTTTGAAGTCGGGGGCAGCCAGATGTAGTGTTTGCGGTGCGAAGCTCTCAGGTGTTCCAAGATTACCAGCTTTGGAGATGAGCAATGCTGCTAAGAGTAAGAAGAGGCCTAACAGGCCGTATGGGGGCTACCTGTGCCCAAGATGCTTGGCGTGGAGGATCAGAACCAAAGTATGGGAGGAGACGAGACCACCTGAGAAAGCGAAGGTGGAGAAATAAGATTTCTTCGGAAACCGTGGTATTCTACTTCTCAAATTACTGCACTTATAGAGAGCAGTTTGCACAACCCCTATGGCACGTTTCTATTGATAGCATATGGATCTCACATGGCTGAAGTCTAGCTTATTCTTAAGGGGGACAATGACAATGGGCGCAGGGCTCGTTATAGTAATAGGAGGCTTGCACGGGACGGGAAAAAGCACTTGCGCTAAGATGCTCGCTAACGAACTGAAGCTGAGATACGTCTCTGCTGGCGAGATATTCCGGGCTATGGCGAGAGAGAAAGGAATGAACATCGGGCAATTCAGTCAATACGCGGAGAAACACCATGAAGTAGACAGAGAAGTCGATTCTAGGGTGATTAAGGCATCAAAGGAAGGAAACGCTGTGATTGAGGGGCAAATCTCTGCCGGCCTAATAGAGAAACCGGACATCGCAGTCTTTCTCACTGCACCTGAAAAGGTAAGAATTGGGAGATTGTCGCACCGAGATGATAAGAGCACTGAAGAATCTTCAAGGGAGACAAAGACAAGAGAAGTGAGTGAAAAAAAGCGGTACATGAGGGTGTACGGGATCGATGTATATGACTACTCCGCTTACAACTTGATTATAGATACTTCCAAGTGGTCGGCTGAGGCAGTCACGAAGATCATAAAGACAGCAGCCGAAGAATTTTTGAAGGAAAAACTTAAAACTTAACCTGATCTCTCTACAACCCTATTGATCCAGCACCCTTTGCTAAGGGGGTAACGCGAGGTGCCTCCCTCTGGATCAAGTATCGGATCGAAGTGTCGAGGCATAACAGGCACTTATGCTGCTGGAGGTGTGAGTTTCAATGGTAGCCGTTGAAGTTGGCAGAATCTGCGTGAAGACATTTGGAAGAGAAGCGGGATCTAAGTGTATCATTGTAGACCTCGTGGATGACAACTTTGTGGTCGTAACAGGCCCCAAGGAAGTCAACGGAGTCAAGCGACGGAGAGCAAACGTCAAGCATATAGAAATAACGAACGACAAAATAAACATAAAGAAAGGTTCTGACGACGACGAAGTCAAGAAAGTCTTGGAAAAAGCTGGGAAAATCGATAGTATGAAAGAGACAATCAAGATCGAGGTCTGACAGTCTTTCTCTTATGATTAGAACTTGGGTTTGGATTAGTTTCTATAGATACTCTTAACTTGTTTTCCTATCCATTATTTTATTGGATTCTCACGGCTTGCTCTCTAATTGAATAGCGAGTCCGTTGAGAGATACAATAGGTGGATCCATACATGAAGGAAACAAAGTTGCCATACGATATCAGGAGGGAACTCCTAGACAAGTCCCATGACGTCACCGACGAAAGATATGGTCACGACCCGTGGAAACGCCCCATTCGCGAGCATATAAACAAAGGTGTAATCAACCTTGACAAGCCAGCAGGCCCAACCAGCCACGAAGTAGTAGCTTGGGTTAAAAAAATATTCGGCGTCGAGAAGGCTGGTCATGGTGGGACTTTAGAATCACACAATGCACATGATCATGCGCTGTGTGGTGAAGTAATCCCAGGGTCACTGGTCTTCTCCCGGTAACCTTAAACAACGCGACAAAACTTGTTCAGGCGATTCTACGTGCCGGCAAAGAGTACGTCTGTGTAATGAGACTACACTCTGATGTTCCTGATAAGAAGCTCTTTGAGGTTTGTGAAGAGTTTGAGGGACCCATATACCAGAGGCCACCACTCAGGTCCTCCGTTAAACGTACGTCCCGCATTAGAGCAATCTACTATCTTCAAGTTCTTGAGCGAGATGGAAGAGACGTATTAATGAAAACTGGCTGTCAGGCTGGGACCTACATAAGAAAACTCTGCCACGATATCGGTGAAGCGATTGGCTGTGGGGCCCATATGAAGGAATTAAGGAGGACTAGGACGGGTCCATTCAAAGAAGATGAGACCACAGTTACACTTCAAGATGTTGTTGACGCGGTTCACTTTTGGAAGGAGAACAGTGATGAGAGTTTTGTTAGGAAGATCGTGCAGCCAATGGAGAAAAGTGTTGAGCATCTTCCGAAGATCGTTATACGTGACTCCGCCGTCGATGCGATATGTCATGGGGCTCAACTTGCTGCTCCAGGCGTCCTTAAAGTTCATACCGACATAACTCAGAATGCCTTGGTAGGAATCTTTGCGTTAAAGGGAGAAATAGTCGCTTTGGGTCGAGCGCAACTTGATACTGGAGGGGCACTGAAAGCTGATAGAGGAATAGTCGCAACCATAGAACGAGTTGTAATGGACCCGGGTGTCTATCCTAAACATGAGAAACAAGGAGATTAGCCAGCGGATATAATGATGGTGCTTGGAGACTAATCTCGTATGTCAGAGCATTATTTTACTGTAGAGCCTTCATCCAAGTTAAGATTAGGATTGTTGAGGACCACGTTATTGGGAGTAGGACTAAGGTTTCTGACAGCGCCAGGGGTTTTCTCGTATAAAAGAGTGGATACAGGGACACGGGTGCTCATTGATTCAATGATGATACCCAGAACGGGGCGCGTTTTGGATCTAGGCTGTGGATGGGGGCCGATCGGGATTTCCATAGTGGCGACTCATCCCGAAATTAGTGTAGTCATGTCTGACATTAATAAGAGGGCAGTTTGGCTTGCAATTGAAAATGTCAAACTTAACAATGTTAATGCAGAGGTGAGGTGGGGAGACCTCTACGATCCGGTAAAACATATGAAGTTTGATGCAGTAATCACCAATCCACCTATATCAGCGGGACGTGATGTCAATACTAGGGCTATTAGTGGAGCACATGGTATCCTTGTTCCTAGCGGAACATTACAGCTTGTTGTCCGCTCAAATAAGGGTCGAAGGGCAATTTCGCAGATCATGGAGCAGGTTTTCTGCAACGTTGAGGAGATTGGAAAGAAGAGTGGATACAGGGTCTACCTTTCCCAGAAGAAATATGAAGGTAATCAGAGGCAGTTGGACAAAAGCATTTAAATGCGTTCTGGAACCCTAGAAAATTGCAGAACGCCGTGGTAGCCAAGTTCGGTTAAGGCGCGGGATTGGAGATCCCGTTCCCTTTAATGGGAGCGCCGGTTCAAATCCGGCCCATTTCACTCGGATTTTGTCCGGGTGGAGGCCAACGGCGCCATGTTTGGCACATGCCATGAGACCGGCGTCCCTTACGTGAATCTGGCTGAATATGAGCGCACTAGTTTTACCGTCTGGCTTTTCTTTTGACTGGTAATAGCCGGAACATAGGTCATTTGGGCTGAGGGGAGTTTTAATGCCTCGATTGAAAAACCTCACTAGAGGAGAATCCGACATGAATATTATTACCAAATACCGCTTAGCTAAAGGAGTAAGAAAAGGGTTAAAGCTGTTAGCTATTCAAACAGCGATAGAAGAAGGATATCAGAAGATACTTTCAAAGCCATTGACTCTTGACCAACTGTGCGCGGAAGCCGACTACGACCCAAGCATGAAAGACAAAGTTGAGCTTCTGCTTAAGGCGTTGATTTCCTACGACAGGGTGAAGCATGATAACAATTCGAATGAAGACGCGCGATATTGGTGGTCTCGCCACTCTGGACATGCCAAGGAAGCAAAGGATGTTAGGAAGAAAATGGATGAGATGTTAGCCCATAAGTTCTACGGCGAACTCTTGAGAGGACAACACCTTGAGCTCGCAAAGAGTTGGAGACGGGTTATTCGCGGTAAAACCGAAGACGACATATCAAGAGCTAGAGAAATGATAGCGATATCAATAGGTTTGCGAGCTGAATTGTTCCAAGAGGGAAGGAAAAGATCAATAAGATTCGTTGGGATTAAGCCGGGAATGAATATCATTGATTTAGGCTGCGGCGCGGGTACGAGTACTATTCAACTTGCTGAAGCTGTTGGACCTCAAGGTTATGTGGTTGGTGTAGAAGTTGATGAGAACCTGTACTCAGAAGCGGTAGTCAGATATCAAGAGCTGCCTGCCTCTTATAGAAGGGCCATAGCTGAAATCGAGTTTGTAATGGGTGACGCTAGAGAAAAACCTCTCAGCAAAATCGGTAAGGATTTTGATGTCGCGACCACTTTTCTATTTTGGCATTACATCAAGGAAGATGATTACATCAAAGTCATGATGAACATTAGTGAAGTACTTGAACAAAAAGGAGGGGTTGGCGGCATGGAGCCACTACATCTTCGTGACGATGATGTCATCATGGGCGAATGGGCAGGTACCGCAGTCCCTGAGTTCACGAATTATCCTTTTGTTGAAAAATTCAAAAATGCATTTAGAGAATGCGGTTTTGAGAAGTTCAAGTACTCAAAATTGCTGCTAACTTTTCATGCTTCAAAGCAGTGACGGATGCCCTCAGCATAGAGGAATTCCTGAGTATCTGTAAGGTGCCTCGCTTCATGAGAGGGTAATAGGTATCGTTTAGGAGAATAAGACAAGTCATCAAGGTGGACTAAACACCTTGAGTCCAATATAGGCATTTTCCGATAGCTGAACAGTGAGGTTAAAGGTTAGAAAAATGCTTAAATACTAATCAGTGGTTTTTGGTTTACGCTATCAATCTCAATGACAACGAATTAATCGGACTATTTTGCCCGACAGGAGTCATGTACGGACTGACAGTTAATGGCGAAGATTGGAGACTAACCTATAGCAGGAGTGCTCTAAGATGTCACAGGAATTCAGGCACATTGTAAGAATAGCTGGAACTGACCTTAATGGCTCAGCGAAGCTACCGTACGCACTTGCTGACATAGAAGGAGTAAGCATAAGGACAGCGTATGCTGCAATCAAGATAGCGGGATTAGACCCCGAAATAAGAACCGGCTACTTGTCTGAAGCTCAAGCTAAGGAACTTGAAAGAATAATTCAAGACATGTCAAAAATCGGCATACCAAGTTGGTTACTAAATAGACGAAAAGACATTGCCAGTGGAAAAGACATCCATTTGATCGGACCTGATCTGAAACTGACAAACAGGATGGACATCGAAAGAATGAAAGCAACCAAGAGTTGGAAAGGGATCAGACATGCCCTGGGATTAAAGGTACGAGGCCAACACACCAGAACAACTGGAAGAACAGGACAGACTGTTGGAGTAAGTAAGAAGAGAGCAAGACCGTCCAAATGAAAGAAGTAAGGACACTCATACCCCATTCAGAGGTTAGGCTAACATGGGAGACATCAAAAAACTGAGGAAAAAATACGTCAAACCTGGCCATCCTTGGCAGAAAGAAAGAATCCGATCAGAAATCCTACTCGTAGGTAAGTATGGACTGAGGAACAAGAGAGAGATCTGGATTGCCCGAACCCTTCTGGGAGATTTTCGAAGGCGGGCCAGAGAGATACTATCATTGCAGTCTGGCGAAAAGGAGAAGGAGGGGAAAAAGCTAGCGAAGCGGCTACACAGAATTGGGTTAGTGCCTGAAAACGCAACCCTAGATGAGGTACTAAACTTGTCGCTCCCAAACATCCTTGAAAGGAGACTTCAAACAATGGTCTACAAGATGGGGTTGGGAAAGTCGATTCACCAAGCCAGACAACTGATTGTTCATGGGCACATTGCCATAAGTGGTGGGGTTGCAAGGTCGCCTGGAAGGATGGTGAAACACGAAGAAGAACCACAGATAAGCTACGCCCCGAATAGTCCATTCGCAAATAGGAAACCTCTAGCAATGGAAGAGGAAAAACGTCCAGAGGAACCAAGAAAGGGCCCGACCAGGTGAGGAACCTCCATTATGAAAGGTGCGAAGAAGGAATATCATGAAAAGCCAAGATCAATATTGAGGCCCTGAAAGCATCGTTAGGAAATCATCCACTGAGATATGGAGAGGACCAGCAAAATTGAGTGAACGGAAGTAGAAGACTGGTAAGAAAGAAGCGTCAGAAAAAGTGACAGGCAAGACCAAGGAAAAGACAATGAAGAAGGTACCTGAGAAGACCCCAGAGAAGAAGGCACCCGAAAAAGCTGCAGAAAAAAAGGCACCTGAGAAGACCCCAGAGAAGAAGGCACCCGAAAAAGCTGCGGGAACCAGAGTACCGAAAGAGGAAACCATTGAAGAAGAACCGAAGAAAAGAGAGAGAGTGAAAGAACCAGAAGAAGGAAGAAGAATGAGATGGGGAGTGGCCCATATTTACAGCTCATACAATGATACGATAGTCCACATCACGGACTTAACAGGAGCAGAAACCGTAGCAAAGGCATCAGGGGGAATGATAGTCAAAGCTGATCGAGATGAGGCGACTCCTTATGCTGCAATGCAGGCATCATTTAGGGCTGCGCAAGAAGCAATGGACAAAGGGGTAAGAGGGGTCCATATCAAGGTTAGAGCTCCAGGTGGACATGGACCGAAGACGCCCGGACCAGGTGCACAAGCTGCAATCAGAGCATTGGCGAGAGCGGGTCTAAGAATCGGTCGTATCGAAGAGTGCACTCCTATTCCCCATGATGGAACTAGAAGGCCAGGAGGAAGAAGAGGACGGCGCGTATAGGGTCTACCCCTGATTTTCATTGAAAGCTGTTTTTCGAAAAACGCTTCATGATCTTTGAGAAAATATGTGAACAGAGTAACAGAAGATTAGAGAAAAATTAAAATAACTTGGGGATTATCTGCATCTTTCAACACTCACTTCACCTCGTCATTTGGTTTTGCGTACAGGTGTGATTAATGGAAATTGAAGTTCTCATGAAAGATAATCTGCAGATGAAGTTTATATTGAAAGGTGTTCGCGCATCGCTTGCGAATGCCCTGAGGAGAATAATGATCAGCGAAGTGCCAACCTTAGCGATAGATGATGTCATAATAGTTGAGAATACGTCCCCCATGTACGACGAAGTACTTGCACACCGTTTAGGCCTCATACCGATAAAGACCAATCTGGAGATGTTTTCTAAACCCAGTGAATGTGAATGCAAGGGAAGCGGATGTCCAAAATGTCAGGTTGTCCTCACACTCGACAAAAAAGCGGTGGACGGCCCTATGACGGTATACTCGGGTGACCTCAAGTCACAAGTCCCGCAAGTCGAACCCTCCACGCCAAGAATACCGATAGTCAAGTTGAGTAGAGGGCAACGCGTGGTTCTAGAAGCATACGCTAGGCTGGGGACTGGAAACGAACACATAAGATGGCAGGCGGCAATAGCCAGCTACAAGT
>JAUQYT010000257.1 GCA_030587605.1 Candidatus Njordarchaeum guaymasense | reverse complement strand
GGAAGTACTTGGAGTTTGTCGCCAACGCCACCAGTATGCCGATCCTGATCGATGCTGTCTCCGAGGAAGCAGCGCTTTCAGGGTTGGAATATGCCAAGGAGCTTGGGATACTCAACAGGACGGTCTTCAACTCTATAAACCCTGAGACCAAGGGATCGATCTATGACAAAATCAGTGAGGTTGGATTGGAGAACGCTATTCTCCTAACCTACAGTGCGAAGGCTATTATCTCGTCTAGTGAAAGAGTTAGACTCTTAGAAGCCATGGTGCCCAAGGCGCAAGCAGCCGGCATACACAAGATTCTTGTCGACACTGTTGTCATGGACATAGCTACCCTTGGATTGGCGTGCAAGGCCATTTATGATGTGAAGGATCGGTACGGATATCCAGCTGGATGCGGAGCCCATAACGCGGTTGAGTCTTGGGGCGCTCTCAAGAAGAAAGGCGATAAGATGCTCACACTGGTCTGCTCGACAATGGTGAATGGTCTACCTATAGCCATCGGCGCTGACTTTGTCCTTTACGGGCCGATAAGCACCGCGGAGTATATGTTTCCGGCCATAGGCCTGATCAATGCATCTTACGGTCAGGTTGCGATGGAGGAAGGAAAGCGTCCAAGCCCGAACCATCCTAGATTCAAGATTTCCCGCCTATAGGGAGTATCGCTGTAAACGTCGATGGCCTTACACCTTAGTGTGCGCTGGAATTGGAAGCTAGTATCGAGACACTTCTCGAACTTTCTCCCTCTATTCCAAGTATAGCGGACTTGCCAGAATGGAAATCAAAAAAGATACGATTGTCCATCATCATGAGCTTAGACGAAATTGGTCGGTCTTCCTGAGATACTTCATAGGCGATGCGAACAAGACTATGATCGGCACATCTCCTGAGGTTGAACTCAGCGAAAGTCAAGTTGTCTTCAGATTCCGTGAACTAGGAAACACTGAGTACCCTTGGTTCTAGGCATATAGGCTTCGGGTCCAACGAGAGAAGTAGAATCTCCTAGGAGATTTCTTGAAAAGAGCTACAGGGATCCTGATAGCGAGGAGGCTATCGGACAAAGCGGGCAAATTTGTACTACCCCCCTTTCTAAACTGAAACGGCTCAATAGGAAACGAATTCGTATCTCCCGGGGGACTGATGTTCTAATTTTAATACTGAAGAATCTTTATCTGTCTAAGGCGAGTTACACTTACGCAAGGCGTAACTCGCTTCAATAAGGGGATGTGTTTGAGTTTTGAAAAAGTTCCCTGAAGTGAATCATAATTGCGAAGACTTTGTCAAGATGCTCTTTGCATCCATTCGATCGAAGCTGATGTTGACGGGAATCGAGTTGAAGGTGTTCAACCAGCTTTCCGAGCCCAAGTCAGCCGATGCCGTGGCGCAGGCAATTGGCGCCCATCCTCGAAATACGGGGGTGTTCTTGGATAGCTTGACGGCGATAGGCCTTCTGCAGAAAAAGAATGGGCTGTATAGAAACTCGCCTATCGCCCAAGCGTTTCTGGTGGAAGAGAGCCCAACATACTTAGGAGCACTCTTACAGTTGCAGTATTCTCAGATTTTACCCGAGAACCTGTCTCAGCTGATTAAAGAAGGACCACAACCCATTCCAGAAATGGCCTTCTCTGAGGAAAAGTTTGCGCAGGAATATGCTAGCTACGAGCGAGCCCACGATGCGCAGATGATGGTGAAAATCGTCTCGGAGCTTCCGGAGTTCCCGTCATTTCAAAGGATGCTCGACCTGGGTGGTGGTCCAGGACTCATCGGAATGGCCGTCGTCGCTGCACATCCTAGCATGAAGGGTGTGATCTTTGACTTGCCGCCCATGGTGAAGGCAGCTGAGACCTTCATTAGGGAGTATGGGATGGAGGACAGGATCGAGGTCCTTGGCGGAGACGGATTCCTGGATTCCATTGGTGAAGGATACGATCTTGTTCTAGTCTGCTCATCTCTCCAAAGTTACAAGGATAAACTGGATGGTATGGTGAAGAAAGTCTATGACGCCCTCAACCTTGGTGGAGTCTTCATTTCCTACTTTATTGGGTTGACCCAGGAACGGACCAAGCCGGAAACCAGTGTGCTGTCGTTATTGTCGATGGCGTTGGCGGGTTGGGACACGGGGTTTGATCAGGGGTATGTTGCAGACTCCATGCTTCGCATAGGATTCAAGTCTGTTCGTTCACGAACCCTGACTACGCCTTGGAGCCCCATGGAACTCGACATCGCCCGAAAGTGATCAATCTACTACAGATTCATGGACAACTTTATTTCAGTTAAAGAATTTGGGATGGGGCTATCAGTGTCCAGACACGGATAACCTCCGGGCTACCAATGCATATGCTCGAGAATACCCCATCCATTTTTTTGGAGATCACTTCATGTTGAACATAGCACGCGTTTTCTCTGAAAGAAATCATAGCTGTGATCGAGGAAGGATTTAATCCTCAGACCGCAGTCTATGCAATTGTGGCTAAATAGTGAAGACGCGAATATGACAACTCGAAGTATGCGCAAGGCAAAACGTGGCAAGACAAGCTTGGGAAAACCTACAATATGGATCGGGAAGAAAGGTTCAATTCCACTCCCTAGGTCTTCACCAACTGCCGCAGATCGGCGTCACTCATCCACTCGGTCTTGAGGTATCCGCATATCCTCTCGTCACTCAACCCTAGTCGTCTGGCTTCCTCGACCGCGTAACGGTAGGCTTCAACCTCAGTGGGTCTCTCAACGTACCTGTAGCCGCCTCCGAAGAGGCTCTTCCCGTCCATCCACTGCCGCACATGAACTAGCTCATGAATCACGTCCAGATGAATGTCCACCCTCTCCCCACTCCTCAGGTAATCGGGATTAACCATAAGATGCCCATTCGAAGGGTTCACTCCCATATAGCCACCCACCTGACTGAACTGAACCTTAAGACCACGCAGAACCTCTTCGGTTCTATCCCCGAAGAGCCGCACAACGATCTCATTTCTCTCAAAACCCCTAAAATAATCAGCAAAGGAATGAGCAGGGACCAGGTTGAAGAATGTGAAAAGTATCCTATCTAAGCGGAATAACTCAACCATCCGCAACGCTTTGGTTAATAGGGTTTCGCCCCAATCCCCATTCATAGATGTCCAGAATAAGCATGTCTCACATGTTCTTATTCATTCCCTAACTGGAAAACAAAGGGTTGATGTTCTGGATTCATAGCGATTTCGTACCGAATAATAGCTGCCGAGAGTTCGGGAAGCCGTCTTTATGATAGTTGTGATCATCCTCTTTGAGTTGTTACTGTTTGCTGAGGTAGGATGGCTTTAACAATCACTTCGTGTGCATGCGCACTATTCTGGACAAGGTGAGCTGCTAGTTTAACGCTTGTGTCGCAGCACATATACATTATGTCCCTACACAAAGTTGGGGAAGGTGTGGAAACCGCAGGTTTCCAAATATGTGAAAGAGGGGTTTTAGGGGATTCTTCCCCTAATGATGAATTATTGCGTGTGTGTGCACATAGTGGTGCGCACACACACTTCAGACCGTCTCTGAGCCATCTAAGACCTACTTTCTTCAGCTTTATAGACGATGGCAGAGGAAGCTTTGGTTGTATTTCATTGAAT
>JAUQYT010000252.1 GCA_030587605.1 Candidatus Njordarchaeum guaymasense | reverse complement strand
TGAGCCCTCAATGAGAGTCTCAGTTTCTTGGATCACTTTAAATAGACTTATTTAGCTCCAAATATTCGTCAAATTCAACGAGAATCAAGTATCGTACATTTGTGAGGTTTGATGTTCAAATGAAACTAGATCGGGGCGTTGCTGTTGTAGGAGCGGGCATGACAAAATTCGGTCGCCACGCGGATTTGTCTTCTAGGGAGCTTTTTGTTGATGCGTTCTGGAGGGCACTGGCTTCAGTTGATCGCAACTTTGAGAAGAAGATGATCCAAGCACTGTTTCTCGGAAACTTCACGAGCGATCTGTTCGAACACCAAGGTCACACGGCCCCAATCATGACGGATTGGGTTGGGCTCTGCCCAGCGCCAGCGACAAGGGTTGAAGGCGCATGCGCCTCGGGAGGTTTAGCTTTCCGAACGGGAGTCATGGCAATAGCCTCTGGGCTATACGACGTAGTTTGCGTGGGCGGCTATGAGAAGATGACTACGTTACCAACACCGGCCGTAACGGATGCACTGGCCTGTGCAAGCGATGTTTTCTATGAAGCGATCCCGGGTGCAACGTTCCCTGGACTCTACGCGGAGATGGCCGTCGCACACATGAAGAAGTACGGCACGAAGTGGGAGATGCTGGCCAAGATCAGCCTCAAAGATCACAGAAATGGCTCACTAAACCCCTTAGCACAGTTCAATAAGTCAATTGAAGACATCGCCAAAGGCAAAGGTTTCACCGACGTAATGCAGTTCCTAACCGATCCCAAGTCCAACCCCGTAGTTGCTTGGCCTTTGAGACTGTTTGACTGCAGCCCGATCTCAGATGGGGCCGCCGCAACGATCTTGGTAGCAGCGGAAAGAGCGAAGGAATTCACAGACACACCAGTATACGTCATCGGAACCGGGCAAGGTTCAGCGTCAATAGGACTGCACGACCGCCAAGACTTCACCACACTTCCATCAGCAGTCGAAGCCAGCAAACAGGCATACAAGATGGCGGGGGTAACCCCAGAGGATATCCAAATAGCGGAAGTCCATGATTGTTTCACCATAGCTGAAGTGATCGCGACAGAGGACCTAGGATTCTTCCAGAAAGGAGAAGGTGGAAAAGCCGCAGCTGAGGGACGAACAGCCAGAGAAGGCGACAAACCCATCAACACTTCGGGCGGGCTAAAATGTAAAGGACACCCTGTCGGCGCGTCAGGCGTTGCTCAAATCTACGAGCAATTTGAACAACTACGAGGAGCAGCAGGTGGGCGGCAAGTACCCGATGTGGAACTAACCTTAACGCATAACGTCGGTGGAAGCGGAAGCACAGCCGTTGTCCACATCTTCTCAAGAACTAAACCATGACAATGAGAAAATGGAGGCTCGAAGTTTATGGCTGAATCACAACCAAGCTTCTCAGTAAAATCGTTCTATGACTTCTTGGGGAAGAAGAAGCTGATGGGGGTAAAATGCTCAAAATGCAACAAACTCTTCACGCCACCCAGACCTATGTGTCCCTATTGTGGATCGACAAAACTCTCATGGGTAGAGTTGAAAGGCGACGGCAAGCTTGCCACCTTCACCGTCGTGCATGTAGGACCTTCAGAATTGGCTAGCGAAACCCCCTACATAGTTGGGGTAGTCGAACTCGACGAGGGACCTAAGGTGTCCTGCAGAATTACAGGCATTGACCCCACCAAACCAGATTTAATAAAGTTGAAGTCTCCTATGAAAGCCGACTTCATAATTAAGGGCGAGAAAGCTGTTTTAGCATTCCACCCAGCTTCTTAACCCAACCTACCTTTTCATTACAGAGAGGAAAGAGACATAGTAGAGTAGCACGACGATTTTTCCAATCCCCAAGGACTTACATCAGCCTAGCTCCGCTCGGGAGATTATCAATCGCTGAATTTCCGAGGTTCCTTCAGCGATCTCAGTCATCTTTGCGTCGCGCATGTGTCTTTCGACTTCATAGTCCTTGCAGTACCCGTATCCTCCGTGGATCTGAACAGCCTTGGTTGTCACTCGCATGGCTGTCTCAGCCGCGAAGACCTTTGCCATAGCCGCCTCCGTGGTGAATCGTTCGCCTTTGTCCATGAACCACGCCGCCTTGTAGGTTAAGAGCCGCGCCGCGTCGATCTCGGTAGCCATATCAGCTACCATAAACTGTATTGCCTCTTGCTTAGCAATTGGCTGCCCAAACTGGACTCTCTCCTTAGCGTATTTCTTAGCCTTATCTAGAGCTGCTCTCGCTATTCCTACGGCCATAGCTGCTACACCAACTCTCCCGCCTTCAAAAGCCGTCATGGCAACCCTAAAACCATCTGGGCTGAGCAGGTTCTCCTTAGACACTTCACAGTCTCTGAATATCAACTCTCCAGTGGAGCAACCACGAACTCCCATCTTGTCCTCAATCTTGCCAAAGGAGAATCCCGGAGTTCCCTTTTCAACGATGAAAGCCTGTATGCCCTTATGCTTCTTCTCTGGATCAACCGTTGCGAAGACCAGGTAGATGTCAGCTTCCTTAGTATTCGTTATGAAATTCTTAGTCCCATTAATGAAGTATTTCGCTCCACGCAGAGCCGCCTTGGTCTGTATTGCAACCGCGTCGGAACCAGCACCAGGCTCGGTGTATCCTATTGCGCCGATCTTTTGTCCACTGGCAAGCGGAGTGAGGTACTTCCTTTTCTGTTCATTCGTTCCAAAGAGATGGATCGGGTTCGCTGCAGCTAATGTGTGAACAGACACTACGAACCCAGTCGTAGCACAGGCGTATGATAACTCTTCAACCACTATAGCCGTGCTCAAGTAATCCACTCCTGCTCCCCCAAACTCGGTGGGGAAGGAGACTCCCATTAATCCTTTTGCAGCGAGTTTCCTGAGGTTCTCCCTTGGAAATGAGCCTGTTGAATCAGTCTCAGCAGCCTTTGGGTAAATCTCCTTCTGCGCGAATTCTCGGACCATATCGCGCATCATCTTCTGCTCTTCACTAAAACCGAAATCCATTTTTCGCTTCACCTCACAAGCTATTGACGAATCGCTGGGCACAGGTTCTTCTATTTTGATCAGACTGCCTCTCTTATAAAGAGATTTGCGAGTTCTCACAGCCCCTCCTCGCATGTCCAACGTACTGGGATGCTAACGGAACCCTAAGTTGCCTGTAAGAAATCGACTGTGGAAAAGAACGTGATCCCCTCAAGTATAATCTAGAATGACCATCTTGAAGGCGAGTCTGTCATGTCAAAAGCGAGAAAGTACGAAAGGAAAAAAGTGGCATTTTAAACTTTCAGGGAACGTTGCGCTAACGTCTTCCGGGCAGGGGTTCATTCGCGTAGAACTTAGTCGAGTATCTCCTCAAGTCATCGCTGCTCCAAATCCAGTTCTTGTCAGTCTTACTATCTACGAACAGCATTCTGTCAGTGCAGCTGAAACACGGGTCTATTGCCGCTAGTACTATTGGTATGTCTGCGATATACCCTCCCTTCAACATCTCACATAAGCTAAGTATGTTTCCTAGTGTGGGAGCTCTCACTTTGACTCTGTCAGGCTTGTCTGTCCCGTTTGACCTCACGAAGTGGATCAACTCGCCTCGTGGTGCTTCAACCCTGCTAACGACTTCGTTGGGAGGTATCCTCCTAGTGAGCTTCGTTCTAATATCCCCTGAGGGGAGATTCTCAAGGAGCCACTTACATATGTTTACGGATTGCAGTGTTTCATCTACTCTGACAACAACTCTTCCAGCTACGTCGCACATGTCACTCGTGATGACTTCAAACGGTGTCACATCGTAGGCAGCGTATGGATCGTCACGCCTTACGTCCGATTTTATCCCACTGGCTCTCAGGGTTGGACCCACAGCGCAGAGAGATCTTGCAACATTCGGCTTTAGTACCCCTACGCCGATTGCCCTGGAGAGCAGTGTCTTCTCACTCAGACATAGATTCCTATAGTGTTTTGTTCTATCCTCAAGTATATTGAGCACCTTAGTCAGTTTCCGCGCCTGTTCTGGGGTAATATCTCTGCGCACACCGCCGATCGTGTTAATGGCGTAATTAACGCGGTTGCCTGTCAGCATTTCCAATATTTCCATTACGACTTCCCTGTCTCTCCAGACGTACATCAGGAGTGTGTCCCATCCGACTTCGTGTCCAGCCACACCTAGCCAAAGTAGGTGGCTGTGGATCCTGTTTAGCTCTGCAACCAGTGTTCTTAGGTAAATTCCTCTGGGAGGGGCTTGGATTCCTCCGCATTCCTCCACCGCTTGACAGAAAGTGGTGGTATGAGCGTGTGAACATATCCCACAGATCCTCTCGATGAGATAGATATCCTGAAGATAGGTTCTGTTCTCACAAGCTTTCTCTATACCCCTATGATTGTAGCCTACTCTAGGAGTGACGTTTACAACGTATTCCCCTTCAACGTCGAACGTGAAGTTAGAGGGCTCCTTCAAGGCTGGGTGTTGGGGTCCAATGGGAACTTTGAAAGTCGAAACCAATTTACTTTCTCCCTCCATAAACAACAAGTCTTACTTTCCTAATCTTCCAGATTGTCTCTTCTTTTTAACTCCTTGTGTCTACTTGATGTTTGTTTCAATCAGGAGCCTTCCAGTCCTTGCGGAGTGGATAAACTCCTTTAGGCCAGTCTTCCGGCAGTTCAAGTCTCTCAAGATTCGGGTGACCTTTGAACTCAATTCCGAATAGATCATGAACCTCTCTTTCATACAAGTTTGAACCGGGCAGAAGGTCTGTTATCGTCTCTATTTTTGGCTTATTCCGGGGAACCTCGGCCCTGACATTAACTACGACATTCTTTGCATTCAGATGGAAGACCACTTCCAAGTTGTCGCCAAGGTCAAGTCCCGATATGGTTGAAATATGGTATAATCCCCAGTTATCCTTCATGTACTGAATGGCCTTCCGATGAGCCCCGGGCTTAACTTTCAAATAGATTCTCTTGGGCCTCTGAACCTTGGCTTCGATGAGGTCCCCGCCGAGAAACTTCTTGATCTCTTCGACCATAGAGTTTTCAGCTTCAATCTTCTGGGATTCGATTTTCTGGGGTTCAGTTTTTTGGGGTGGCGCTTTCTTTTCTACGGTCGGAGCTTTTTTCTCTTCACTCATTATTGTTCAGCCCTCCTCGTCTAAGTGCCCCTGAGTTTAGCTAGAAGCTTAGCTACGCCGTCTATAATAGCTTCAGGCTTTGCAGCGCATCCTGGAATATAGGCATCGACTGGTACCACTTGGTCTATGCCACCGAGAACATTATAGAGGCCTGAGAATACGCCGCCAGAGGTGGCACATGTACCAACAGCAACCACGAATTTCGGTTCAGGCATTTGCTCATAGACTCTCTTGAGTCGAGCGGCAGTTTGGCGCGTTATAGGTCCGGTTGCTACTAGCACATCTGCATGCCTAGGAGACCCCTTCACTATGGCACCGAACCGCTCCAGGTCGTAGCGCGGAGTCAAGGCTGCTACAATTTCAATGTCGCACCCGTTACATGACCCACTATTAAAGTGAAGAAGCCACGGGGACCTTGTCCTGGCCCATTTAATAAGCTTCTGTCCTACCATAGATTCTCACTTCCAAGAGGTTACTCAGCAGATGAGTTTCCTGACTTAGACCGGCAAGGGCTTGACTGAATTCTTGCCGTTTGACTGTTAGTGCCCCATATATTTATTCCTGTCACTGTTCTTCTTACATCAATCATGTTGCTGATTATATCAGTAGCGACACTCTCTTGGGGAAGACTCTTCTCTTTCGATGCAGTTTCTACCACTCCTTTTCTTCGCCAGCTCTCCAGATGGGGACGGCGACTACCGCTACGAACAACAGAACTGTGTAGAGAACCATGAGCATCAAACCTACTGGCGTAATGGAACCACCAGCAATACCTGTGAATATCATGAACGCTGCTGCTTCGAAGATAACGAAGAAAATCGCGTAGTAAAACCTGTGAACATAAAACTGAACATTACCTGCAGGTACGTCTTCGCCACAGGCGTAACTAGCCTCCTTGTCTTTAGTCTTCTTCCCTGCAGGGGCCATCCTACGTCCCACCCAGTAGAGGAAAAGTGCAAACATGAGACAAAGAAGAAATGCTATGATAGGAATGCCGAGAATCTCAGTCAAGGACACCAAACCTCTCTAACACTTGTCTACTATCACTATGTGTAGTGTGAGATTTTCTCCAAATATAATAAGCTTACGCTTCACACAAACTTCGAGAATGACATCTCTAGAGGTTCTAGCGCCGAAACGAAGCAGGTCCCCACATCAGAACTCCGGAAGTATTCCGATGGTCTTTCCAAGCGTCATAATTTTTATTACTTAATAGTCACAAGGTGACGTAGTACCTAACAAAATCACGAACAGAAGGAGGAATAGAACTCGGAAAAACTCAGACTGACCAAATTGGTCACAGAGCACGGATGAAGCTGCAAGATTCCCCAGAACGACCTAAGACTTCTCCTTGAACGCGCAGGTCTCTCATCATTGCCCCAGAGTAACAATATTCTTGCGGGAGCATTGCCAGGAGAGGACTCAGCTATAATCAGAGTCAGCAGGGACACATGCCTCGTACAAACTCTCGACTTCTTCACACCGATCGTCGACGAACCAATAACCCAAGGAGAGATCACAGCCTGCAATGTCACCAATGATGTCTACGCGAAGGGAGCAACTAGCATTTTAGGCGTCCTAGTCATCATGGGGTTCCCGCCTGAGATGCCCAATGAGATTGCCGTTGACCTCCTGAAAGGCTTCAGCAACTTCTGCCAAAAACTGGGAACTCAAGTCGTTGGGGGGCACACGATCACGAATCCTTGGCCAATCCTAGGTGGTGCGGCGACGGGAATGATGAGAATTCGCGATGTTGTCTACAAGAAAGGGGCAAAGGTTGGCGATAGCCTTATCCTAACAAAACCTCTCGGAGTGCAACCAGTTATGGCAGCCTACCGCCTACTAAAGGAGGAGGAAACTCTGAGCAAGGAATTTCTTAGTGAGATACCGCGGAAAGTTGTCGAGGAAGCCATCAAAAAGACGATCTCATCGATGACGACTACCAATAAACCCGTTGCCGAGGCGATGCTTCAAAGCAAAGTCAACGCAGCAACGGACGTAACTGGTTTCGGCCTAGTAGGGCATGCATACGAGATGGCTCAACAAAGCAGCGTAAACCTAGAAATCACAAGAATCCCAGTCTTCAAAGGAAGCATCCAAATCTCGGACATCCTAGGCTACTCACTCAGGGACGGCCAGGCCCACGAGACTGCCGGCGGCATGTTAATCTCAGCATCACAAGAGAATACGAAACAACTCGTGAGGGCTCTGCAGAAACGGCAAGTTACTCCCTACATAATCGGGAAAGTGAAGGAAGGGAAAGGAGAAGTTAGGCTTTCCAAGGATCTGGAATATGTAGAAGTCTAAAGCAGCACTTGATGAAGAGAGAAACGAAACTACGTTAGTAGAGTTCTCTTTGAGAGAAGCCATAAGCGGGCTACTGCTGCTTAGGCGGAAGCCTAAGACCAAAGGACTTCTTGTGATCAGAGTGATGATAACTAAAGTCCTTTCTTTTGTTTTCGGATCAGAATTCTATTTAAATGAACTGTTATTTGGCTTGGCCATTTACACACATATGGGTAATGCTTAAATATTAAATGCAATCCCTCAATTGATTCGTTTTGAAGCTGAGCCAAAAACTGTTCACAGTCAGAAACGTTGAGACACGAGACAGCCTATCGATGATTGAATGATCCGCGTCGAATCGCTCAAATCCATTGTGGAGTTGAGAAGGAAAAATGGACGCAGCAACTCTGGTCATAGAGATTATACTGCTTGGTTTTACAGTGGTGTTTGGTGTTCTTGCAGTCGAGTTCAAACGTCTGGTTTATGCTGCGGTTTCTCTTGCTTTGATGAGCATTTCCATTGCGCTCATATTCTTCTTGCTCTCAGCGCCCTTTGTAGGGGTCTTACAGTTGCTGATCTACGCTGGGGCAATAACGATACTGTTTCTCGCCACAATTAGTCTGACAAAAGGGGAGGAAGAAGAATGACCGAAACAAACTGGTTAATCGCGAGAATTTCAGGAGCCGTGCTTGCTGCAATTCTCTTCGTTGCTATTCTCGTGGCTGTGATAGCACCGATAGCTGCCTTGCCATTCCAGCTTGACATGTTCTCAGGCTATATTCTTGGCACGCTGATCCCAGTCAATGATTATGCCATGGCAGGACAAAATGTAAGCGCCTTACTATGGAGGTACCGTGGAATAGACTCAATATTACAGGGGCTCGTCTTTGTCGTAGCTGCCATCGGCGCAGCAACGCTCTTCAGACTTGAAAGAGGAAAAGTAGAGGAAAGCAAGGAGGAATAGAAACCTTGGAGTTGGATCTCGCGCTCTACTTGACCGTTTCAGGCTTCCTATATGCACTAGGCATATACTGTATGACCACTAAGAAGAATCTCATCAAGCTCACCATCGGCATCGAGATCTTGTTGAGCGCAGCGAATCTGAATCTGCTGGTGTTTAGCGCTTACCGAGTTGTGGGTTTTATTGATCCGCTACCTCAAGCCCTCGTAATTCTGTCTATAATAATCGGGGGCGCTGTCGCAGCTGTTGCCCTTTCAATGGTGATTAATGTCTATAGACATTATGGCACATTGGACGTCCGGAAAATCAGGAAGTTGAAGTGGTAGCTACTATGGAGGGAAAAGCACCGTGTTAACGCCATATGATCCTTGGCTTGTCTGGGTAATTCCTTTAGTTGGCGCTTTGATTATCCCTGTAATTGGATTTTTTACAAAATCAGAGACGAGTAAGAAGCTCAGAGACATTATCGCAGTCGCTTTTTCTGGATTAGCAGTCATCTTTGCCATATTCATGATTCCTGATGCTTCACCAGGTTTTGACTCGAAAGTAGAATGGTTCCGCCTTTCTCCTACGAGGGTAGTCAGTGTAGGAGTATTAGTTGATCCGCTGAGTGTTTTCGTGGCCAACGTTGCCGCAGACATAGGTTTCCTCATAATGCTGTACAGCATCGGATACATGCGCAAAGAGGAAGACATGGGTCGATACTGGTTCTTCATGCTCTTCTTCATCGGAGGAATGATCCTTCTCGTAATGTCAGACAACCTTCTGCAACTTTTCCTCGGCTGGGAAATCGTTGGCACATGTTCATGGGGACTAATTGGATTCTGGTACAAGAAAAGCAAGGACTACGATGACCCATGGATAGGAGTGATGCCTGAGGGAGACTATAACGCGCATTCTGGGATGAAAGCATTCGTAACGACTCGGGTGGGCGACATAGCCCTCCTCACCGCGATCCTACTGATTTTCCTGTTCGCTGGAACGTTCAACTACAGAGAACTGGAAAGTAGTACCGGTTGGGCAGTTGGTCTAGCGAGCTTTGGTCTCCTGCTCCCTACTGCACTACTGTTTTTTGGTGGGCCTATTGGTAAGTCTGCTCAGTTTCCACTCGATGTCTGGTTGCTTGAAGCAATGGCTGGCCCGACAACTGTTAGTGCCCTCATCCACGCCGCAGCAATGGTTAAAGCTGGTGTCTACCTCATAGCGAGGTTCCTGCCGATTTTCCTCATAGCGTCGGCGACAATACCAGGAGCCCAGATATTCCCTGCGGTAGTAGCTGGTATTGGAGCATTCACGGCTCTTCTCGCAGCAACGATGGGATGCGTGCAACGGGAGATAAAGAAGGTGCTTGCCTGCTCCACAATAAGCCAGCTTGGCTTCATGTTCCTGGCGTTAGGTGCGGGCGGTCTCATGGCAGGAGAATTTATGGCAGGTTACGCTGCTGGGACTCTCCATCTGGCTGCTCACGCTATCTTCAAGGCACTTCTCTTCTTGGGCGCGGGCGCTGTTCTCCATTCTGTTGAGTCAATATATATGGATGAGATGGGGGGGTTAAGGAAGAAGATGCCTATCACATTCACCTGCATGTTGATAGGCGCGCTCTCGCTCTCAGGCATACCGCCATTCGCAGGGTTCTTCAGCAAAGAAAGTATCTTCGAAGTGCTTTGGATCGGTGGAGAGACCAATGTCTTCATTGCAATATTGTTCGTCATTACTGCTTTGACGGCGGTCTTCACAGTGTTCTACTCTTTCAGGTTGATTGGTTTAACGTTCTTTGGTCCTGAAAGCAAGCATGTGAAGGAACTTGAACACGAGCACGGGGTTCACGAGGCTCCAGCAGTAATGTGGGTTCCCTTGGTGATACTTGCTTTGTTCACGGTGTTCTTTGGCTTCTTGGGCCCATTGTTTGACGACTATATGGGTCACGCAGTTGACTTCACTGAATTCTTTGTCGGGATATTCACTTCGATCACGTTCATATTGACCCTAATAATAATAGCTGTGGGCTTCATTCCCGCATTCTATTTCTACATCATGAGAAGAGGCAACGTTGAGAAACTTACAAAGCGAGGCAGTGTTCTCGGCTCCTTCCACAGATTCTTCTTCAACAGATGGTACATCAACGCGTTCTACTACAAGATCTTCGTCAATGGGTTCCTCGGGCTATGCAGAAAGATGCGCAGCATGATCGAAGAAAGAGGGATAGACAGATTCAACTTTGTTGCGGCTCGAGGGTTTGGACGCATAAGTAACGGTCTCAGAAAGATACACACAGGCATACTATCCGTAAACATAATCTACATAGTAGCAGGTGCAGTCTTGTTCCTCCTCATATTGCTGCTAGCATAGGAAGGTGAGATCCAGAATGGTATTAATGGAAAGCCTAGGATTCAATCCTGCATCAACATTAGTCCTTTCGTTCCTCACAATGTTCGTAGGTGTTATCCTCGTATACGGACTTGGCAGAGTTACCAAGAAATACACAAGCTGGATGGCAGCCGTTATCTCACTGATCTCAACAATGTTTCTGATCGACATAATGATACCTGCCGTGTCTACCGGTGTGATGGCAGGGCCGTACACTTGGATTCCTAATTTCCTGAATGTAGGGCTAAACGCAGATGGTCTAAGCTACCCTATTGTCCTGATGATAAGCGCCTTGGGGACAATCACGCTATTCTATTGTGCGATTGACATGAAAGATGTTGAGAACCAACCGGCTTTCTACGGGAATATGATGCTTTTCGTAGGTGGCATGATTGGAGTAATACTTTCGACGAATCTAATACAATTCATCCTGTTCTGGGAAGTAATGCTACTTCCATCCTTCTTGCTGATCTCAATGTTTGGTGTGACAGCTGAGAGGAAGGTAAGCGCCCTCAAGTACTTTCTCTATACGCACTTTGGAAGCGCAGCCCTGTTTGCTGGGGTCTTCGTGATAGGTTTCTTAACTGGAACGTTTGACCTCTACTCTGCTCCATCGGTGTCCCCCTTGGAACCGATGCTGGCAACGGTGAGTTTTATGGCGCTCGTGGGTGTTGCTACCTTGATTTTGATAGCTTTCATAGTTAAGATGGCTATCTTCCCGTTGCACACATGGCTCCCCTCAGCATACTATGACGCTCCGATACCAGTAACGTTACTGCTCAGTTCAGCCATGACTAAGACCGCAGCGTACGGAATTGCCAGGATATTGATATTGTTCTTTGCTCCGCAACTGATCGATCTGAGACTTGGCTTAATGATATTTGCAGTGATTACAATGTACTATGGCGGCATACTTGCATTGGCCCAAGACAACCTGAAAAGCATGCTTGCATACTCGAGCATGAGCCAAATGGGCTACATACTCTTTGGGTTATCAGCGGTGACCCTTTACGGTGCCCTCGGAGGAGTATTCCATATAATCAACCATGGAGTCGCCATGGCGATCATGTGGATTTCCTGTGGAGTCATCATGAGACAAGCAGGAACCTTCGAGTTTAGCAAACTGAGGGGACTGGGCGCAAGAATGCCTGTAACCGCAATGTGTGCGGTAATCGCTGGGCTAGGACTGGCAGGAACGCCGCCGCTGAGTGGATTCCAGAGTGAATGGCTAATCTTCTATGGCGGAGTCAGCTACAGCCCGATACTAGTCCTATTGGCAATAATTGCGACGGCCCTTACTGCTGGCTACTATCTCTGGGCCATACGGCGGATCTTCTTTGGTCCAATAAAACCGGGCTTGAAAAATGTCAAGGATGCTCCACAGAGAATAAAGTCGCTGATGATAGTGCTGGCGCTCTTTGTAGTAGCCTTCGGAATCGTTCCGAACGTAGTGCTAAACGTGATTAATCCAATACTCTCAACTGTTCTCACGGGGTGAAAATGACCGATGGTTGTTGACACATCTGTACTGCTACCAATAATGATCTCTGCTCTCTCAGGAGTGGTAACCTTCATCTTCGGGTCACTGGCTGAGAGATACAGAATTAAGATGATCCCTGAGACGGTTAGTTTTCTTGGTCTCGCCACAACATTCGGCTCCGTTTTGTACCTTTTCTATAGGTTTCCATCACAGGTCATAACATACTACTACGGCTTTGGACCACCTTCCGGAGCCTTGATAGAAGCAGACGCAGCGAGCTTGTTTATGGCTGCATTATTCTCTGGACTTGGACTTGTTGTCTCAGTGTACTCAATTAGCTACATGAAGCATGACTCAGGACTACCGAAGTACTACGCTCTGCTTCAACTTCTTGTCGCTGGTATGATCGGCGTAGCATTTGCGGGTGACCTGTTCACCCTGTTCGTATTCTTCGAGATGATGGCTATTGCCGCCTACGTTCTCGTTGCTTTCAGGAAGGCTCAGTGGGAACCTGTTGAGGCTGGAATGAAGTACATATTCATGGGTGCCGTGGGTAGCACGACAGTTCTCTATGCCATATCTTTCCTCTATGGGTTGACTGGAACCCTAAACATCGGGTACATTGGGTATACGATGCTGGTTTCTTATGGCGCGCCGGGAGTGGTCTCAATTGCTACAATTCTGATAGTTCTGCTAGTCGTAGGGTTCGGGATTAAGGCGGCGATAGTGCCTTGCCACACGTGGCTCATAGACGCGCACCCAGCAGCCCCAAGTGGAATCTCAGCGATGTTATCCGGGGTTGTAATTAAGGCTGCAGTCTTCGCTCTGTTCCGAATCCTCTTCGTAGCGTTCCCATTCTGGGATTTCGACTGGCGCCCACTGATCGGGTTCATAGCCATAATAACGATGGTTGTCGCCTCGATCTCAGCGCTACTGCAGAGTGATCTTAAGAGGCTGCTCGCATACTCAAGCATTTTGAATATGGGGTTCATCTTCATAGGCTTCGCAGTCGCGACTTCTACCAACAGCTGGTTGGGTCCCACAGCAAGCTTCTTCCAAATCCTGAACCACGCCATCGCGAAGGGACTCCTCTTCTTGTGCGCAGGAGCGTTTCTGCATGCAGCCAAGACCAAGGACTTAGGTGAGTTAGGCGGGATTGGGAGAAAGATGCCTCTGACAGCGCTGGCATTTGGGGTCGGAGCCTTCGCAATAGCTGGCGTACCTCCGCTTAACGGTTTCTACAGCAAGATACTCTTGCTCTGGTCTGCCGCGGAGTTCGGCGGCGTCCTTGGGTACTCTTTGCTGATATTCGGGTTGTTCAGCAGCGCTGTGGCGATATACTTCTATCTAAGAATTGTTCAGGTAATTGTTTTCACGGAACCCTCGAAGAAAGTGGCTAACGTGAAAGAATCGCCGTCACCAATGCTCATCGCTATGTGGATCCTAGCCGCGCTCTGCATAATCATTGGCGTGTATCCGAAGCCCTTCTTCGACTTGGTTCAACAGGCGGCGGCGGCCCTTACTGGGATACCGAGCTATATAGGCGCCACGGTCTGAAAGCGAGAGCGCTATTATTTCCTTTTTTCTTTTTTGTTAGCAGTCTTCTAGTCCTTCCCTGAATGCTTATTACTGTCTGTTGCGTCCTAACTTACGTGAGCCTCCGCTGTTCTTCGTGACGATCCTCATTTTGGGAAAGTTGGCGAGACAAGTAGATGGAATTGATATTGACACTATAGTGGCAAATGGAGGTGTTAACTGTAATGGGAAAGAAGAGGCAGAACCTGCAACGGCATCCTGTTAAGTTGCCAAGTGCTTATAGATATCTGGTTTTAGGTCTG
>JAUQYT010000243.1 GCA_030587605.1 Candidatus Njordarchaeum guaymasense | reverse complement strand
TCTTCTGAGAAATTCTCGGAGAGAAATTGAAGCAACTTCTTAATGGCTCGCATTTTGACCTCGGGGTTCGAAGTTGCAAGCTCTATTTCCCTGATCCCACGGTGCAATAGGCATGCGGCACACATTGGCTTAACTTTCAACTAGAGTCTCCCACAAAACAAGTGATACACTTTTAGGAAAAAAAGCTTGTCCCCCAGATGATCAGCTACACACTATTTCTCTTTTCCTAGGGATTCTTTGCACCGATAGCAAGGTCACGCAAGACCTTTGCTGGGTCTGCAGCTTTCGTAAAAGCTGAAGCCAAGAGGACCCCTTCCGTCCCAAGTTTGATTGCTGCGCGAACATCTTCACCAGTAGTTATCCCTGCGCCGCAGAGTATTGTGACCTTGTCATTGACCTTACGGATTGATTTCACCGTACTCGTGACAACTTCAGGCTTGGTCTTTGAAACAGATCTACCTGAACCAATCAACTCAGGCGGCTCAACAGCTATCATCGTCGGTTCCAAACTCGCAGCAGCTACACTCACAGAGGGATTATTGGTACAGATGCAAGTGTGAAGACCTACCTCCTTAGCCCTGGAAACGGAGGCATCAACGTCAGCGAGAAGAAGCCTCCTTTCAGAATGGTTGATCAGCGTACCAACTGCCCCGACCTCTTTCACAGCTTCAGGCGGAATGTACCCAGTAAAGCTTCCCATATTGACTGGGTCAACATGTTGAGAGAAAACAGGTATGGAAACCTCTGAGACAACCCTCTGAAGGTCTACGAACGTTGGAGCAACGATGATCGTCAGGCCCGTATCCTCAGCAACCTTTTCAGCGATTTTTGCGAGCTTGACAGCATTCGAACCTATCGCCTCATGATAGCATTTGAAGTTTAGAATGATCAATGGTCTTTCAATCGCTTTCAAAATCTGTACCTCCTCATTGTCCAAATTGTCAAAAAAGGGGGACTGCCTGCCTGTTCGGAATGCTTGCCTAGCTTAGCAGAAGTGCCTTGAACAGTTTGGATCGCAATATTCCTCTGTCGGTAAGTAGCTTTTGCTGATTGATGTTAACTCTTATGAATTTCTCTGGTGTGGGGTTTTTGGAATACTTTCGATAGAGGTTGACGAACTCATCAAGGCCTTGCGTCTTGGCTACCTCTTTCCAAGCTTTCTCGGAAATCATTATCATGGCGTCAGGTCTGAGACTCCTTTCTTCACTTAGAGTAGGTTTCTCAAGCCCCTTCTTCACAAACCTCACTAGACTGTTACTGATTTGGAACTGAATATCAACATCAGGCAATAGAGCTAGATCGCTTCGAACTTCACCCAAATTGGTTAACTCACTAAACCACGTAATGGGTTCGACTTCCTTGGGAGCTACTTCCACCTTTTCCTCTACAGTTTCAGCTTCTTCTTCCTTCTTTTCTTTCTTCTTGCCTTTCCTTAATGGACTCATCTGTAGCCAGTTCCCCCTGTACACAATACCGTAGTAGGATCATTTCGGGACTGTAGTTATATATGAATGGTGGTCGACAACTTTAAGGTTATCGACAGGACTCGTCTCAGCTAGCTGGCTTGAACTTTGGCTTGAGATCTTGAAGAACCTTCTGAATACCTGTGTACTCGACTTCTTCCATTTCAAGTCTACCTGGTTCAAATGGTCCATGTCTCTTCATATAATCTGCTATCTCATTCGCTATCGATCTCGCTCTGTCGAACGCGGGGTCGTCGAAGAGATCTGCAGGACCGATCAATTGTGCGTCTCTCACTTGAAAACCTAACGCTACTATGCGGGGTGGCCCATCAAATCTCGTACACTTGGCGTCTTTCAGTCCAACCGGCATGATAGGTCCATAGTGGCTTCCTCGCATCCACCCTGTCACTAGGTGCGGGAATGAGAAGGGTTCAAGGATTTCCCCGACAGCTGGAAGACCGTGCTGTGCCCTGACAAGAGCAACTGGATCATCCTTTCCAACGTATTTCCCTGCGATAAGGGACAATCGCGTCGTGCTCAATGCTGCAGCCAAAAGACCATCGCTAGACCTGCAAACGCTCTTGATAATATAGCGTCCGGTCGTTCCGATTAGCGCCAGCAAGTCATAGTTCTCTTCTGGGGTTTTGAGGGTGATTACCTTGTTCTCCTTTACATCCATTATTTCAAACTTGAATCCTCCATGCAATGCGGGGTCAATTATCAAACCCGCCGTGCAGAATGGATCAGCGAACATCCTGAATAGTGGAAGGTTGAACGCTCCAGGAGCGGTCTTGTCAGCGAGAAACGCTACAATCGGTTCACTAACCCTCTCTTCAAATTCCAGTTCAGCAACACCAGGACCCATTCCCTTCACGTTACCTGAGAACGTGTCCTTAAGCAGATCCTGTCCAACTGCATAAAGCTTGAGTTTCCTAGCGGCTTCCGCTGCCTCTTTGAAAGTGTTCCAGGCAAGCTCATGAATTTCAGAACTGTTCTCTCCTTTCTTGTGTCCCATGATTAGCTCAAGGTCGTCTCCACAATGCGTCACATAGTAATCCACAATCAATTCGTTGTTCT
Organism: Candidatus Njordarchaeum guaymasense; assembly: GCA_030587605.1. GTDB lineage: Archaea > Asgardarchaeota > Njordarchaeia > Njordarchaeales > Njordarchaeaceae > Njordarchaeum > Njordarchaeum guaymasense. The sequence goes on along the minus strand of JAUQYT010000243.1, from coordinate 689 downwards.
TAGCATTCTCCAATGCCTTTGAGGCTGAATTTAAGCAATCTTGGTGGACGATGTGGTGTCCAGCTAGAGAACCTATGTCCGCCTTGATTATCGATACAGTTGTTTTCCCAACCAAAACATTTCTCTCCTCCGCTCTTTTTATCCTCGTTTTACTCGGTAGGTTCAGGTCTTATATATCGTTTTCTAACCGCGAAGAACAGCGTGAGTCGAAATGATAAGGGCAGAGAACCTAATGAACTTCCAGAACTGTAACTAGAAGAGAAAACAAGTAATAAGAGGCGATCGAGGTTAAACAGGTGGATTCGCTCCCAACGCCCGTGGCTGTCAACTAGGCAACGTAATAGTATTCGCCCTTCGCTTTTTGCTCCGCGTCGAGGCGTGAGTTCCCTTTATTTACTCTCGGTCTACCTGAATGGATGTCACGTCTGTACGTGATGGCTAGCTTACGAAGAAAAGTGTTCATACCTGTTCTCAGATCTGTTGGGCTTAAAGCCTCTCCTTTTCTGCTGGGTTCCCCTGTAAAAACCATTAGGCGATCGCTTATCCAGTCTACAATCATAATGTCGTGTTCCACTACGAATGCAGCTACCCCTCGCTTTTCTACGGTTCTCCGAATCATTTTCGCTACTGTGAGTCTTGACTCAGCGTCAATGTAAGCGCTGGGTTCATCGAGAAGATACAGGTCGGCT
>JAUQYT010000213.1 GCA_030587605.1 Candidatus Njordarchaeum guaymasense | reverse complement strand
AGAGACGTTTGGAGACGAAGGCTACACCAATGACCCGAGGCTCTTCGGTTCATGTCGGTTGAGCGGAAGGCAGTTCAACTGATGCGGCATGAACCCTTAGACCTTCGACTTCACTGCCTAACTGAAGCTTTCACGGTTCAGAATTGAGCCCTTGAAAGACTTCACCGATTCAATGAGAGCCCCTCGTATTTTCCGCCATCATGTACGAAGCATGAGTGAAGGCATCCTCGCCATCGGAAAGAATGAATGGCGGATGCAGAGTTTACGATGATTTGACTCTGGTCTCCTTCACGAAGGGCTTGGCACTTTCCCACCGATCCCTAAGTATCTCGATATTGCCTAAGATGCCGTTATGGATCGAATAGACTACATAGCACAAATAGGCGCAGTTTACGCACCGTTCGTACTCCCTTCGGAGACGCCCAAACCTCAAACTGTTCCATACTTCAGGCAATTCGAATATCGAAGCCACAGGTTCCCTGCCGTGACAACCTGCAACCCTGCCCTTATTGTCTATCACCAAGAAATTGCTCAGTGCCTTGCAAATCCACGTCCTGTGGCCGGTGAGTGCGAGCTCTCTCACAGCCTCCAAAGCCTTATCGGTGATGTATATGTTCTTGTTCTCTTTCTTGATCTCCATGAGAGCTGTACAGATATCGGCCAACGTTTTCTTGTCTGTTATTTCATACCCGTCACTTTCCCTTCCGATCGAGAACATACTACGCTCGAAAGGATAGTCATGTGAGTAAAGGCAGTACCATACAGGTACGTCGCGGTTGATGAAATACTTCGTGAAGTCGATCATCTCGTATAAATTCAGCTGCGAGATCGTCGGGGATACCCCTACATGGACGCCTTCGCTCTTCAGGGTTTCTATAGAATGCATGGCTTTTCTCCACGCTCCTGGGATGCCCTTAATATAGTCATTCTTCTTCTCGTCTAACGTGTCTACTGATATGGCTACGAAGTCGGCACTGCGCAGAGAGTCTATCTTCTCCGCTGCCATGCTGCCGTTGTCGTAAACTGTCGTTATGAAACTGTTTGACGCGTAGTCAAGGATCTCCTCTATGTCGTCTCTGATGAGAGGATTTCCGCCGGAGAAGACGATTTCCAAGACGCCTAGGTCACGGAGAATATCGAGCCCAAGCTTGATCTGATCCGTGGATAGATCTCCCCCCTCTTGATTAGTCCAGACCCCACAGCTTCTACATTTGAAATTGCATCGCCTCGTCAGCATCCACTGAGCATGATATACCGCTCGAAACTTTAGCGACCGCTTTACGAGGCCCACAATTTTCGAGTGATCAATCATGATCTCAAACACCGCCATGTGGATGTCTTTGATGCATGGGTTTTGCCTCTTCTATGCACCTGTCAGAAGTGCTACGGTCATCTCTTTCATCTCTGATGCGCTAGCGTACTGAATGCCATACCCTGGATACGGGTTTGCCCCTTAACGTAAGCGAAACGTAATCGATGAACCAAGTCGTGACAACCTTTGGAAGTCCAATTCTTCGAAACCGCCTCAAAGTTTCATACACTGTGAGATCTGATATGAAAACGAACTTTCCCAATCTCGATATTCGAAATGCGAGATCATGATCTTCCAAACAAGGCAATTTTTCATTAAACCCGTTCACGGATATGAATTCCTTACGCCTGACAGCCATAAATTCTCCCCTAGAATGCGGTTTAAATCTTGAGCAGAGTCTTATAAGTCTGTTGTAAAAAAGGAAGAAAACCAACTCTGCCAACCTTGGGTGCGCAGGCATAATATTACATGTTGCACCCACAATCTCGCCGTCGTTGAAGGTTTCAATGACCTTCTCGACAAAGTCAGCCCGAGGAGTCACGTCGGCGTCCAGGAATACGAGAATCTCACCGACAGATTTCCTAGCCCCATAATTTCTCGCCTTCGATATTCCCCGCTCGTTGATCTGGTAAACTTTCCTAGCGAATCGTTCCGCGATCTTCACAGTTTCATCTCTGCTTCCTCCATCAACCACAATAATCTCAACTGAGTTGTTTCTCTTGGACAAGTCTGACAATGTGGTCTCTAAGTATCTCCCTTCCTGATAGGTAGGGATTACGACAGAAACTTTTTTTTCCCTATTTTCACGCATCACCAATCTTTTTCGTTACTGAGAACATATAAAGCTTAGTGGAAGACGGACCAATCTTGCGTTCTCAAGAACTTAGGTGCAATCAAGCTTACACCAAAGGTGTCTGGGTCAGGATCGTATTGTTCACAAACCTTGAAGGTTTGCCCCTTCTTAGAGGATGAAGAGCGTCAGACCCCCAAGAATCTGGCAGTAAGCAAGTTACGTGATAATCTTTATCAACAACGGGATTACGTTAAGCCTTCTAGAGTGTGTACTGATGCAGAAGGATGTCAAAATTTACATTGAACAAACGATACTACCGCTAATCGCGAAAGAATATCCGAAAATGGCATCTGAGATGAGTATTCAAGTTCGAGGCTCGTACGCATTAGGGGTTACCGATCAGTTTTCAGACCTAGAAGCCATTATCTGGTTGGATGACCCGTTATGGAAGACTCATGGTGGGCAGGTGCAGTTAATGCTTCAGCGCTGGGAGCAGCAGCACGGACGTTTCGCCCCTGCCGAATATGGACATTCTGAAATTTATGTGTGGTCGTTCTCGCGACTTGGATGCTTAAGAGAATTCTTAGAGATGAAAGCAGATCTACCTTGGGAAAGGTAGGAATTGAGGAATTCCACGAACTCCAGGAGAGCCTGATCATCCGCAACCCACATGGCACTTTTCATAGGTTCAGGGAGGCGACTGCACCTGAGCGTTTCCCTGATTGGCTTTGGAAGAAGCTATTGATATTGAAACTGAACAAGCTTGAAGAGGACATCCAAGATTTCAAGACAGAAGTAGCAAGAAGTAAAATGATCGAATGTCACATCATTCTCGGTAGCCTTTTGGAGGATTTGCTCCTCATCGGATTCATTATTAACAGGAAGTACTATCCTTACCGAAAACATTTGCAGTGGGCTTTTGCCAGACTACCTGCACTAGCATCCAAGGTTCTGCCTCATATCCAAGCAATTGCATCTTCTGCTGACTGGACTGAGATACTAGCCTCGATTGAAGCTATTAAGGACACCTATTCAAATTACATAACGGAGAGAAGCATCCTTACGCCGGAAATAGTGGCAGACCTTGTATGGGCTGAACGCTTTGAAGCGTGGTCCAATCCGCACTGGCGTGACCGCTTAAACAGAGGCGAGCAAAAGGCGAAACAAGCGGGATACGACTCAAGTTATGGATGGATCTGGCACTGGTGGGATTGGATATAGAAGGTTTCTCAGCATCGTTATCCAACCATGTTGAGCG
>JAUQYT010000165.1 GCA_030587605.1 Candidatus Njordarchaeum guaymasense | reverse complement strand
TAGCCTGATGTGCCACTCGGGCCCGTTGCTGTGAAACTTAATTCCCAATTCGCGGTGTCAAATGCCAGAGCCGTAATAGTGCTATTGGACTCTACAGAGAAAACGTATGCGTTTTGATATGGTGTAGAGGACAAGGAAACATTCTTGACAGCTCCAAAGTACGTCGCGTTTCCAGTCCACTCTGCTTTGATTGTGAAGCTACCCGTAGCGGGCGAAATCCACTCAACATAGTAGTTTCCAAGCGCGCCTGTATTGGCCGAAGTGATTTGATTCCATCCGGCAGCTCCTGGAAATGTGTAGGAGAGGACGATCATTTCGTCTTTCATGTAATTCCCATAAAAGTCGCATAGGGTCCCGTTGATATGCACTGAATAGCCTGCGTATGCAGATGCGGACTGAGTTGAGATTGAGAGGCAAGTTGGCATAATCACAGAATATTGTTCTCCCATATCTCGAATCCCTTCATTTCCAGCATTGTCGTAGGCAACTACTTTGAACCTTGGCACTGCTGGCGCTTGCAGCTTGGGCATATTAGCTTCATATAGCGCGATGGACGAATTGTATTTCATAGTTAGATTCTCAAAGCTGAGTCCATCGTTCATTGTGTAGAATAGAGTGACGTTCTTCACCCCTGTCGTGAAGTCCCTGACTCTTACCGTTGCTTTTACTGAACAATCGGGTCTAATAGCGGCATTTGGTGTGAAGGAAATAGCTCCTATGCCAGGGGGCGTTTTATCGACAGGACTCATCAAAGGATATCCATCGATATTATATTCGTCAATAGCGATGTGTGGGGTATCACCTATACCATCACTGCCAGGCACATCCTGCTCAGGACCACTGTTATAGTCTGTCCCCGTATAGTTGCTCCAGTAGTTGCCACCCAAAGGGTAACTACTATTCAAGAAATTGTGCCCATTCGTCCAACCGCACGTGACTTGACGATACTTGCTGTCTATGAAGTTGTTTTGATAAACAGAATTGTTTGTACCCAATGCAACACCTATTTCATTGTCTTTGAACGTGTTTTGAGTAATGGTAAGAGAAGTCGAATTGTAATATATCCCCCAGCCGCACCCGATTATTACAAGATTCTTGATTGTTACGTTCTTTACGTCTACAGGGTGAATGTATACTCCCATACCCATTCCATCAGTACTTTGAATGACATGTCCGTTCCCATCGATCGTACTGTTTTCCCTGTGCACCTCAATTCCATTGGTATAGTGGGTGCCGCCAATAATAATATCGTCAGTCAAGATGTAATTGTATCCGCTTCGTACTATCGGCACGCCGGGTGGGCCATAGCTTCCATCCGCTCCAATGCCTATGGTAAACCCGGTGTAACCCACTACTGATGGGGGGTTTGGTGCAATACTAAAGGCTACTGCTAGGATCAGAAGAGCTGAAACACAACCAATAAAAAGAGTCTTGCCTCCACTCACGTCCTCCCGCCCTCTCACAGGATATGCACGGTCCTTGGTAATTAATCTTCCGAAAGTCCGTGGGCAAATCCACCCCGGATTGGGTCTCGCAGTTTCCGTCAACATAGGCACATACAGTCTGCGATCAATGATTTGACTAGCGATACGTCGAAAACACTAGGTTTATTATGGAGCTAGGCTGAGACTAGCTTCTGTTCTCTCCCTGATCATTCTTGTGGGGAACAATAGGAAGGTATATTGAGAAGTGAGGAATATGGTTGGCGAACGGGATCAAACTATTCAATTCACGAAGCTCAATGATCCCTATGTGATCAAATGCCTTAGGAAACTCGCCGACAATAGGAAGGATGAATCTCTTGAGTTCCGGAAAGCGGTCAAACGGTTGGAGGAAATGGGGCTCGCGATTAAAGGTGTGATATCCGAGCATGGCGTGATCGCCCTGTGGAAGATTGAGGAACTCGAGAACTGGCTTGAAGAAGCGTCGAGAATGGGATCCAGCAACAAAGTTGAAATCGATGACTATGCTGATGAATCCTCATGGGCGAAGGCATTAATCTCATTCATAGACTCGACTAGGAAGACTCTGAAGATAACCACCATAGGTTACTCGAGTTTGGAGGACCCTGTTTGGGGGAAGCAGTTTGAAGACTCCTTGAGGAAGGCGTCGGGGCGAGGAGCAAAAGTAATGGTTCTCGCGGCCAGGGGATTCATGTCAAAGAACATAGTCGAGTTTTTCTCGGAAATCGGTCAGATCGAGTTGGTTGAGCGAGCGCTGCTGGATAAGCCTCCGCTTAGACTTCCGCCATTCCTAAAGGATTTCTCGCATGTGGCTATTGCCGATACGAAGAACTGGCTCTACCTCGAACCCCATGAAGCACCTCACAAGATTGAACCAAGGGTTCACGTTGGCAAGGTTTACATAAATTCGCCGCTGATTGCCAGAATGATTGAAGAGATATTCGACACGGTGTGGAGCCTTTCCAAGCGGTAACGGTCTTTTGCGCTACTTATCTAAGGGTAGAGTCTATTCCTGTTTCTTACGAAGTACTCCGTGAAAGTTGTCGTGGCTTGGAGGGGCGTTGGAGCTTCCTTGAGGATCTTTGCCTGAACTTCAAGGTTTTCCCCGATCTCCTTTCGCCAGCGTTCCTCGTATTTCTTGAGGAATTGGCTCGATACGTCGTCGTCGTTTATTGCTTTAACGGCTGTCTCGCCAGCGGCCAATCCAGCTCTGACAGCGAAGTATATTCCTTCGCCCCATACTGCGCCCACATGTGCTGCACTGTCCCCTGCGACCATGACCCCGTCGTCAAAGGATGGAGACAGTGGACCCCGCATCGGCAAGTATGCTCCCCGTAGGGGACCCATTTCTGCACCTTGGAGTAACTCTGATGCAACGGAGTGATTACGGATAACTGTGCTTAGTCGCTTTCTAAGCTTCTCAGCGCTTATAAAGTGTGAGAATGACGCTAGACCGACTGTTAGGACTTTTCGCTTTGGGAAGATCCAGTAGTATCCTGGGAAGGCTTTCTCGAAGAGAAGAGTCATTGTGTTGCCAACCCTCCGTTCTATGACTTGTGGGTTCAGTCGCATTTGTGTTTCTAAGCAGAGGGCTTGATGTTGTCGCCAAGCTTCCATTGTGTCTTCTTGGTTCCACCATTTTTCCCATAGTCCTGACGTTCTGGCGACGACACTGGAAGCCCCATCACAGCCAATCACAAGTCTTGCCCTCAATTTCTCGTGAGAAGTCTCGACACCAATCACGACGCCACTCTTATCCTTTAGAACAGTACTAATGGGTGTATTGTCTTTGATGGTTGCTCCCGCTTCGCGAGCTTTCCTGGCAAGGAAGTAGTCGAATTCCTTTCTCATCACCATCCGGTAGGCCATGTCACTTGGCCAAGGGATGACTGGGATCTTCTTTGAGCCAGCCACAACCTGAACTTGCTGAATGGTTCTCTCAATCAGGTTATCTGGAACATCAAGTTTCTTGACTACCCAAGCGCTTACTCCGCCCGCGCATAACTTGTCTCTTGGTAGAGGCAGCGCTTCAACCATTAGTGTCTTAAGTCCAGCGCTAGCGCAAGAGAATGCAGCTGCGCTCCCAGCTGGACCAGCGCCAACTACAATAACATCACACTCGTCCTCGATCAAAAAGGCAACACCCTTGAGAACTGGGGGTAAACGCTATTAGAAGATCAGTAAAACTGGTATTTGACTCTTGATCCTTGGGTTGCCGATTACAGGTAGGCTTTGCTGCTTTCATCTCGTTTAGGCGTCAGACGTTAATTCTTTGACCTTGGAGAAGCCTTACAGAAGGAAATCATTAGGGCTGATCATGAAAGTTATTAAGAAGAAACAAGGAAGTGCTATTAATTAGGGGTGGTCGTCATGAAGATTGACAAGAAGGTTCTCGACCTTATCTCGCTTGGAGGAAGGGTTGCCATTATCAGCGGTGCTGCATCAGGAATAGGATT
>JAUQYT010000155.1 GCA_030587605.1 Candidatus Njordarchaeum guaymasense | reverse complement strand
ACAGACCTCGGACAATTCTCCGTATGGCACAGTTGGGTCTTCGCAGGAAAGTCCTTTCAAGTCCGACTCTCTGGCTATGCACCGCTTGCTTCACATGCACAGATCGTTGCCCACAGGATGTCGAAGTTGCCAGCGTCTTGAGGGTTCTCAGAAATCTTGCAATTAGGGAGGGACAGATTCCGCGCATCTACGCTGAACTCGCTTCCAATATTTATCAGACTGGCTATGCCTACAAGATTCCAGAGCAACGACAGAGGAAGAGACAGGAGGTTGGGTTGCCGCCCTTGCCCAAACCCAGCCTAGAGAAGGTTGATAGGCTAATGGAGTTGGTTGGCGGCTCGAAGTTGATAAGATCCAAGGAGGCGGAGTAATGTCGGAACTGCGGTATTTGCTATTTCTGGGTTGCACTATCCCCTACAGAGTCACAAGCTACGAAATTTCCGCGAGGAAGGTTTTCGCAAAATTGGGCATTGAACTGGTTGAGATGCCTGATTTCAATTGTTGTGGTCTTCCAGTAGATCCCGCTGACCATGAGGTGATGCTTGCCTTAGCAGCTCGTAACCTCTCCTTGGCAGAGGAGCAAGGATTGAACATCATCACGCTTTGCACCGGATGTGCCACAACTCTCCGTAAAGTAAACAAGATGTTGAAGCAAGAGAAAGAGCTCAAAACTCGAATCAACGAATATTTGAAAGAAGTTAATATGGAGTTCAAGGGAACAACTGAAGCTAAACATTTCATCCAAGCCTTCAAGGAGGACCTTGGCTTTGACAGAATTAAAGAAACCATTCAAAAACCACTTACAAGTCTGGAAGTCGCCGAACACTGCGGGTGTCATCTTCTTCGACCTTCAAAAGTTATGGGTTATGACGACCCAGAAGATCCAAGGATCCTGAAAGGCTTAGTTGAGTTAACTGGGGCCAAGTGTCTAGATTACGCAGATGAAGCTGAATGCTGCGGCTACACAGTTACTGCGATAGACGAGAAAGTTGCCTTGCAACTTACGCGGGAGAAGATCCATCATCTGAAAGCGGCTGGGGCCCAAGCATTGATTACCGTTTGTCCTTCTTGTCACCTCATGTTCGATATGCAGCAACTAAGGATAGAAAGGATGTTCAACGAAAAATTCGAGTTACCTGTGCTTCACTATCCACAGCTTTTGGGGCTGGCCATGGGCTTTACTCCTGAGGAACTGGCCTTTAACGAACTCAGAGTCAACCCATCGAGAATATTGGAGGCCATAAAGTCAACTTAGTATTCAACTCATAGAGGAAACGAGATGCCCCTAAAAGAACTCAAAACTGAAGGCAAAGATACGCTTATCATAGAACGTATTTTGCATTCAAAACGTTACTCGCTTACCCTTGATAAAAAACTATGTGTCAGTTGTGAAATCTGCAAGATTGCATGCCCAAGGGAAGCCATAGAGATCAGAAAAGTCCCAAAGAAGAATAAGAAAAAGGCTCAGCGCCCGGTGTTTGATATCAGCAGTCAGAAATGCTCCTATTGCGGGATATGTGAGCCTATCTGTCCCTTCAACGCCCTAGAAGTCAGATTTGACAATCAACACGTCGTGCCTGTTCTAGAGAAGGGCAGTTTTCCCCAGCTTATTAGAGAAGTTGAAGTTGACCAATCTAAATGCGACATCGGTTGCATAGACTGCGAAGAAGCTTGCCCATTAAGCCTCATCAAGGTTACAGTTCCAGCACCCGACGGAACAGAAATCAGCCCAGAAGCGGCAAAAACTCTAACAAGCATGGAAAACCTGAAAGTCAAAGTGGACGTAAAAAAGAATCTATGTCCGGGCTGCTTGCTCTGTCAAGTGAAATGTCCTAAGGGAGCTATCTATGTTCGCAAGATATTACACGGAGTCCTCGGAATAAACACTGAAAAATGTCCAGCAGACTGCCAAGATTGTCTAGACGTTTGCCCCATACCCGGCGCTCTGTACCTGGACGAAAACGATGGCAAGGTTCATCCAAACGAGACCTTTTGCGTCTTCTGCGGCGTCTGCAGAATCGTTTGCCCAGCGGAAGGAGCACTAACTCTTGAGAGAAGAATGATTCGCCACACCCCAGTGAGCTCAGGAGCGTGGAATGAAACCCTTGAAAAATTGGCTTCAACGAAGGAATTCTCAAAAGAAGCCAGAACTAAAAGCTTGGCTAAAGCAAAGAAAATGGTTGAAAGAAGAATTTCATTCAAGGAGGTTTCTTAGTGGCTGAAGAACCGCGTGTCGGAGTTTTCGTTTGCCACTGTGGGTTAAACATAGCAGGCGTCGTTGACGTTAAGGGAGTCATAGAATACACTCGTAAGCTTCCATACGTTGAATTCGCTGATGATAACCGCTACTCGTGCGCTGATCCAGGTCAAGAGCAGATACGCAAAGCGATAGTAGATAACAAGCTGAACAGGGTTGTGGTTGCTGCTTGTTCACCTCGTATGCATGAGCCAACCTTCCGTAAGTGTATCGTGGAAGCCGGGCTGAACCCATACTTTCTAGAGATGGCGAACATCCGAGAGTTCTCTTCTTGGGCTCACAGCAGTCATCCCGAAGAAGCCACCGAAAAAGCCAAAGAAATCGTGAACATGGCCGTGGCGAAGGCGGTTCTGCTTCAACCCTTAGAAGTCTTTGAGGTTCCTGTCACAAACAAAGCTATGGTCTTAGGAGGGGGAATTGCTGGCATAAACGCTGCGCTCGACCTCGCTGAGATGGGATTCAAGGTATACTTGGTAGAAAAAGCCGAAAGCATCGGTGGACATATGGCGCAGTTGGACAAAACTTTCCCGACGCTCGACTGCAGCATATGTATCGAAGGTCCAAAAATGGTTGATGTCTCTCGCCATCCCGATATAGAAATCATATCCTATGCGGACATTCTACGTGTTGACGGCTATGTGGGCGACTTCAAAGTCAAAATTCGGAAGAACCCACGTTACGTCGTAGCTGATAATTGCACGGGCTGCGGCGAATGCCGAGATGTGTGCCCACTAGAGTATCCAAACGAATGGGATATGAACATGGGTGTAAGAAAGGCGATCTCGGTGCCCTTTGACCAGGCAGTTCCGCTCGTCTACACGATCAATATGGATTACTGCATCAAATGCTACAAATGCGTTGATGCTTGTGGCCCCCGGCGGGCTATCTTGTTTGACCAAAAACCTGAAGAAATCGAGCTAGAAGTAGGCGCCATAGTAATAGCCACGGGCTTCGATATTTACTTGCCAACTGATAGTCAACTATATGGATACGGTAGATACGACAATGTGATCACGGCGTTGGAATTTGAGCGATTGATACTGGCAGCTGGGCCGACAAGAGGCATTGTGATGCGATCTTCTGACGGAAAGAAGCCCCACACCGTAGCATTCATTCAATGCGTTGGTTCAAGAGATGTCAACAAGTACGAATGGTGCTCAGGATTCTGCTGCATGTATGCATTGAAGAATGCGATCCTGCTCAAAGAGAAATACAAAGACGATGTGGAAGTCTATCTGCTCTACATAGACATGCGCACCCACTTTAAGGGCTACGAAGAATTCTATAGGAGAGCACGCGACCTAGGTATCAACTTCATACGGGGCAAGCCATCGCAGATCATAGAAGACCTGGAGACCAAGAACCTTCTCATCCGCGCTGAAGACATGGCCTTAGGCGACCCAATCGAGCTTGAAGCCGAGATGGTGGTCTTGTGCACCGCCGCAATTCCGAAGAAGGGCTCAGACGAGGTTGCCAGAATCTTCAACATTTCGCGAGGGACAGACGGCTTCTTCATGGAAAGCCATCCGAAGCTTAAGCCAATCGACACAGCGGTTGACGGAATCTTCCTCGCGGGAGCATGCCAAGGACCGAAAGACATACCTTATAGTGTCTCTCAGGGAAGCGGATCTGCAGCCAGAGCTGCCACAATCCTCTCTAAACCCAGATGGAAGATCGAGCCCATCGTCGCGATGGTAGATCCGGAAACATGCCAGAACACCCGAACAAAATGCGGCATATGTCAAAAGGTTTGTCCCTATGGAGCCGCAAGCGCCCCCGAAAAGGAATTGGCCCGTATCAACCCTGCAATGTGTCATGGATGCGGCACATGCGTCGCAGAATGCCCAACCGACGCCATTACGCAGATGCATTTCACAGACGCCCAGATAGTGAACCAGATTGGCGCGGCTCTAGAAAAGAGTCCAGAAGGGAAGATACTTGGCTTTCTCTGCAACTGGTGTAGCTATGCGGGCGCTGACCTTGCTGGAACCAGCCGTTTCGAGTATCCACCCAAGCTCAGAGCCATACGAGTAATGTGCTCAGGAAGGGTTGACAGAGACTTCGTCCTAGAAGCATTCAGGAAAGGCGCAGGCATGGTCCTCGTCGCCGCATGCCACTTACCCTTTGACTGCCACTATATTTCGGGTAACGAGCAGATGACAAAGCGCATGCAAGCCCTAAAAGGCATGCTGGAGAAACTCGGGCTTAGCTCCGAAAGGTTGAGAATCGATTACATATCGGCGGCAGAAGGCAAGAAGTTCGCTGACGTCATAACCGAAATGACTGAGCAAATGGAAGCTCTAGGGAACGACCGGATAGTGGCTGAAAATCGGAAACTGCGACCAGTAATAGAGGGGATGTTTGCAAGGAAGAAGAAAAGAGCGGTTGTTGCTCCTACTGTTTCCGCCAGTCCCAAATAGCACTTGCCCAATCATGCATGCATGCATGATTGCAGATCTGCGTTACACCCCAACTGTTAGGAGTAGAAAGGGTAGGGGTAGGCTTCAAGCCTAAGCCATAGGCTAATGGCTATGTGTGAACTTTCCAGAGAGACCTGAATTCTTCAAAGGCTGGTTGTTTCCGTCGAGGAGCTGACTGTGACGGAGCAGATGCGACTCCGAATGAAAGTGTCGGAGTTAAGCAAGGGAAAGGATGAAGGATATCGCGTGACGAGAGAAGGAAGATCTCTAACAGCTGCACGGAACGTCGATTGTCACTATCGATTACTATTGGAAGGTGACATCGCTTTGATCCATCCAAAACGCGGCGGAATATCACAATATTGTGATACCCCCCCTTACGGGTCGCGGCTATGAACTCATAGTCAGATCG
>JAUQYT010000139.1 GCA_030587605.1 Candidatus Njordarchaeum guaymasense | reverse complement strand
TAATCATCACAGATGCGAGATTGAACCCCGGTTACTCAGGTGGTCCTCTAATAGATCCCTCAGGCAAAATGATAGGACTGAATGCCGCATTCGCATGGTCTCGAGGGATAGCAATCCCGACAAGCACCGTGAAAACCGTTGTCGAGAGGTTAATGAGAGGCGGAGAAGTCAAGAAAGCGTATCTCGGAATACTAATGAGCACGATCCCAATTCCGCGCCAAGTCGCTGAAGACACAAATATGAACCAAGACAGTGGACTGATGATACTCCAAGTTGAGCCCGGCAGCCCCGCCAAGAAGGCAGGCGCAGGGTTTGGCGATGTTATAGTGCGACTGAATGACAAGCCAGTCAGTGACATGTCCGATGTGACTCGGCTACTGACTGAAGAAGTGATTGGAAAGAAGATCAGGATCACAGTTCTACGAGGAGAGAAACTGATGGAGCTAACGGTAACGCCAAGTGCGGCGCGGGTTGAAGAAAATGATTGAAGAGATAATGAACGCCATTGGCTCGCTACCGGAACCTCTTTCTCCACAGCAGCCCACACCTCTACACCCTTCGCCCCCACCACTTCCTCCATTGTCGCCACCACTGATAACTTGAAAACCAACTTTTTTCTTTTTCTTTACGTGAATCGATATGTGGATTGAAATCAATCATCAAGAGAATCCAAGTTGAGAACCTAGAGAAATGTACTGAGTTCTATACCCTAATACCAAACTTTTCCAGTCCTTCTTCACCCTTCTTGGTGGCATAGTATCTGGTGTTTCTTCCTGTGCCTTCTTGAATCAATCATCCTTGTTTGACACAATAGCTCAGGAAACCTCCCCCAATGGCATAAGGGTTGATCGGTTTCTGTCCTGTTTTACTCTGAGGTTCTGGGGGCGCTCCGTGTTTCTTGTGCCACTCCTCATGCTCTTTTTCAGTGATACTCATCTTTCTGGTCAAGTCCTCATGCTCTGCTAGGCATATTTCTTCATGTTCTTTATGCCATTTATCATGTTCTTCTTCTGTGATTGTCATGCTCGCATGCTTCACTTTCTTCCCCATTATTAGCACCCTCTACCCAATCATTTGCCCTGTTAGATCGAGGCTTTGAGTACAAGGAGTTTGTCTTTCAGCCTTCTCGAAATCTTTGTTGGATCCTGATTTTGAAGAGTGGGTAGTCTTAAGTAATAGATCACAAGATATTATAGACTCGCTTCCTTTGATCCCCATACATAATGAGTGTTTGACAATGTAGTGGTGAAATGCAGCATGGTTGACATTCATGAGGTCAAGGTTGGGACACTAGCTCCCATGATCTTCCCCTACGATAAATCCGTGCAGACGGCGAAAAGGATAGAGGAGATCGGCTATGACTCGATGTGGTACCCTGACCATCTAATGGGTTGGATTTCTGAGGCTATTTGGACTGCAGACATAACTCCTTTAGCGATGTTTCAGAACTCTCCTCACACTTTCCCGGATCCGTTGACCTTGATGGCTGCCCATGCAACTCAAACGAGCAAGATACTTTTGGGAACCAGCGTTACTGAGACGATAAGAAGACCTGCAGCCGTCTTAGCACAGGCAGCGCTAACCTTAGACCACGTGAGCAGCGGGAGAGTAATCATCGGTCTCGGGGCAGGGGAGATCGAAAACATCGAACCGTACGGATTGGACTTCAGGAATCCCGTTTCGAGGCTCGAGGAGAACTTGAAGATAATACGGTTACTCTGGTCTGACCAAGTGAAAAAGAAGAGCTTCCAAGGCAAGTTCACATCTCTGAAGGACGCCGTTCTAACACTTGAACCTTACAAGAAGGGTAAGTATCCACCAATATGGCTCGGAGCAATGCTTCCCAGAATGCTCAGATTAACTGGTGAACTTGCGGACGGGTGGCTGCCTGCAGGCGCTAATCTACCTAACGCGGAGGAATGGTACAGGGCGAACCTGAACGTCGTCCGTGAGTCAGCTAAGAAGGCTGGTCGGAACCCCGATTCCGTAACCGCCGGACTCTATGCTATGACTCTCGTTGGGAAGAGGCATGAGGAATGCCATGAGCTGTTCAAGAAACCTATGGCTAAGGCTTGGACTTTAGCCACATCCGAGGAACCGTTCGAGGCCGCGAAGGTTAGACATCCACTCTCCACCCCGGGTTCAAGGTTTAGCGCTCTAACTCAATTTATTCCAACAAGGTACACGCGGGCGCAGCTGCTTGATGCGCTCAAGAAAGTCCCCGAAAAGGCGGTCGAGTACTGCTTAATTCACGGAACAAGGGACGAAATTGTCGGGAAAGTCGAGAAACTCGCCAAAGCTGGGTTACAACACATCGTCTTCTGGAACATGACAGGCATGATAGAACCGACAAAAAACAGGGAATCACTTGAAATACTGAAAGAGATTCTCAGCTACATCAAAGGCAAATAATCAGGAGCTTCACGAAAATGGGGAAAGCGAGAGAAGATGGGGATCACTTCAACATCGGTTCTCTCTTTATCCTAAAGTACTCGTAGAATCCTCCTTTTGATCCAGGCTTGAATCCCTTGAAGCCCGACTTCACTAGCTTCTTGACTATTAGTGGGGGCGCATAGTGAGCATCTCCTGTCTCAGCATGTAGATACTCAAGAACATGAAGCATCGTGTCCAAGCCCACGAAGTCTGCGAGTTCTATAGGTCCTGCCGGAAAGTTGAACGCCAGCTTACACATTGTATCTATGTCCTTTATGCCCGCTATTCCACTTTCAAATAGTCTGACGGCTTCAGCGGCGCAGGCTGTGATGTATCTGGTTGTGAAGAACCCAGGTGAATCGTTCACCGCTATGGGCACCTTATTGAATTTGACTGAAAGGTCTCTTATGAGCTGAAATGTCTCGTCAGATGTTTCTGCTCCTCTAATGATCTCGACAAGCTTCATGATCTGCGCAGGACTGAAAAAGTGCATTCCAATAAACCTGTCTCCTCTCTTGGTTGCCGAAGCAAGATCGGTTATCATTATGGCAGATGTGTTCGAAGCGATGACCGTCTCCTTAGGACAGATCTCATCTAGCTCTTTGAAAACCTTCTTCTTGAGGCTGATATCTTCGGTAATTGCTTCTATTACTACCTGCGCGTCTCTTGCTGCTTCACGCATGTCGGTGGTGCCCTTGATTCTTGAAAGTGCTGCATCAGCATCAGCTTTCGTTATTTTTCCCCTGTTTATGATCCTGTTAAGACTCGCTTTTATGCTCTCAAGACCATGCTTAACTAGTTCTTCTGAGACGTCAGTCATTGCAACTCTGTAACCAGCCTTAGCAGCCGCTTCACTTATCCCGCTTCCCATTATCCCGGAGCCCAGCACGACTATCTTCTTAACGTCTTCTATTCTCATGCAATCACCTTACCTCTACCGAGTGTAGTGAACTTATGATTCGAAGAGATATTTATTGATTTGTCAGCAAATCGTCCATTGCTGGGAAAACCTACTTCTCGAATTTGGGATCTGCGATCTTGCCTTTTGATTTTTCTTCCAGCCAAGCTTTCGTACCGATCTTTTTCCGGTATGCGAGTTGCCCGGCTCTGTAGAAGATGCGCCATTGACCTCGGTCTGGGTCGAATGTTGATAAGTAGTAGTTGCATGGAAAATCTATGCATAGCCCACAGTGCTCAACGCCCTTCTCTCTGACACAAGAGTAGAAGCGGCACTCACCCCAGAAGGGTCTGCCCTTTATGTAGCCGCATCCAGTGCACCTATTCTGGTAGTATTCACATTCCCCGCAGTATGAGCCGCATGGAGTTGCTAGATTGGGGTCGGTTGGTTTTCGCATCTTTGACTCGTCCTCCCATGGAGTGTAAGTTAAACTTCGTGCTTATCCTTGTCATTCATCGCACTATTTATATTAATTCCGCATTAGTATGTCTGTGAAATTGAACCTTATTTCTAGGTGTGTTATGCATGAAAACATCAAAGGAGTATTACGAGAAACTAAAGAAGATGAGGCCCAACGTGTACATTGGCGGGGAAGTAGTGAAGCGCGACGATCCGAGGATCAAGCCTGGCATAAACATAGTGTCCCATACATATGACTACGCGACAAACCCCAAGTTTGAGAAACTTCTTACAGCGACATCTCACCTAACAGGAGAGAAGATCAATCGTTTTTGCCACATTCACCACAGTGTTGATGACCTCCTCAAGAAACAAGAGATGACCAGAACTCTATGCCGCATGACAGGCGGATGCATACAAAGGTGCATGGGCATAGACGCCATGAACGCGCTCTCAGTGGTCACGTACGGCGTAGACCAGCGGTTTGGAACAGAATATAACAAGCGCTACTTGAAGTACTTAGAGTGGTTCCAGAAGAACGATATAGCAGCCAATTGCGCCCAAACGGATGTGAAAGGTGACAGAAGCAAGAGACCACACGAACAGAAAGATCCCGACATGTATCTTAGGATTGTTGAGAGGAAGAAAGACGGAATAGTAGTTAGAGGAGCCAAGGCTCACAATACTATCGCCGCATACGCCGAGGAAATAATAGTTACTCCAACAAGGTTCCTCACTCCAGAGGAGAAAGATTGGGCTGTTGCATTTGCTATTCCCGCGGACTGGGATAATGTTCATCTAGTCTGCAGGGCGACCAACGCGAGGGAGAGAAAGAAACTTGATGCTCCGATGGCGCACTTCGGGGACGTAGAGTCATTGACGATATTCGATAACACCTTCATACCGAACGACAGAATATTCCTTTGCGGTGAGGTAGAGGCTGCCGGCATCCTAGCCCTGCTCTTTGCACTGTTCCATAGACATAGCTACACAGGATGCAAGCCTGCGATCGGAGACATAACAATGGGTTACACTGCACTAGTCGCGGAGTACAACGGAGTTGAAGATGCGAAACACGTTCAAGCGAAGTTAGCCGACCTCATTAGCACGACCGAACTCGTTTACGCAAGTGGGATCGCGGCGGCACACACATCCACTAAGGATGCTTCAGGGACGTATATTCCAAACACGGTGTACTGCAACGTGGGGAGACGCCACGCGGGATTGAACACATACCACGAAGCCGAAATCCTAGCCGACATCTCTGGAGGTCTTGCAGCAACTTTGCCCTATGAGGAAGACTTCTACAACCCAAAGGTAGGACCACTACTAAACAAGTACATCATGAGGAAAGCTGATGTGCCAGCTGAAAACGTTCACCGCTGCTACAGAGCGATCGGCGATGCAATATGCTCGTCACTTGCTGGTGTCATGGCAATAGCCGGGGTACACGGAGGAGGCAGCCCAGTTATGGAAGAGATCGCAATACTCAAGCAATACGACATAAAGCATAGAAAAGAGATAGCGAAGTACCTCGCAGGGATACGTAAAGACTTCCCAATTTGACCAACTTTCTACAGGACACAGCCCACACTCTGTCTCGGAAATAGTCAAAGAACAGAGCCAACGAACTATTAATGCTAGATCAATCAGTGTCACAGTTGGATCTATGACTTGAACACATTCCGAGATTCCCCACTATAGCCCGGATATGAGTTGGATGCCGAAATATATTCCAATTGCTTCGGCAAGTCCGTACAGTGCTACACTGACAGACTGAAGGACGAATGAGCGCTTTTTACTGAATCTGAGAAACTTGGAACTAATCGAGGCAGCGTATACTCCTATGATGGGGGTGACAAGCAGCATAATAGCGGATCCATATTTTCCCTGGAGGCCTCTTTGAAACCTACCTCCTCTTCGAGTGAAGTAGTTGAAGAATCTTGGAAACCTTCTATCTAGATACCCTAGAAGCGGGAGAAGGATCACAATTGGAACCAAGTTTGCTGGATAAGCAACGGTGAACGCA
>JAUQYT010000096.1 GCA_030587605.1 Candidatus Njordarchaeum guaymasense | reverse complement strand
ATATATAGCTTTAATGACAATCCTAATATAAATCATCCCCTGTCATTGCGAGATTCGGGAGAGTTCCCTTCATGGAAAAAAGAATTACCACGCTCAACAAAGTCGTCAAAGAACTTGTACACGACGGTGACCTCCTGGTTTTTGGCGGCATGAAAGTTAATCGTGTCCCAGTAGCTGGTGTGCATGAAATCATTAGGGCTAGGAAGCGCGACTTGAGGGTGATGGGTCTACCAAATCCGCTCCCCGCAGACATACTGTGTGGTGCTGGGTGCTTGAAGCGAGTTGAGTTCTGTTACATGGGTTTGCAAGGGAATAAGGGTTTTGCCCAAATGAGGAACTTTAGGAGAGCTGCAGAGCAGGGTGCCATGGAAACAATGGAAGAGATTGGATGGATAACAATTCAGCAGATACTTGCTGGAGCACTTCAGATCCCCTTCATACCTGTTAGAGGTCTTGCAGGCGCCGGTATACTGGATGCCAGAAAGGACTTCAAGGTAATCTATAACCCATTTGGAAAAGAGAAGCTCGTCGCTGTTCCAGCTGCGAATCCAGACGTGGCAATCCTTCACGCTCAATTTGCAGACGAATACGGGAACGTGAAGCTTCTCGATGGCGGATTCACGGAAACTGAGAAATTCATCGCGTTGGCTGCCAAACGAGTCATAGTAACAGTTGAGAAAATAGTTCCTCATGAAGAGATCAGGGGAAGCATAACCCTTCCATACTTCATGGTCGACGCCATCGTCCATGTTCCTTGCGGAGCATATCCGACAGCTTGCTACAAGTACTATGAGGTTGACTGGGAACACATGAACTCGTATATCGAGTCAGGATCCTCCAAAGAGAGCTTCCAAGGATACCTTGACACCTATGTCTATGGAACGAAAGACCACAATGAGTTCATCGAGAAGGCTGGCGGAGAAGGTGTGATGGAGAGAATAAAATGGAAGGAGAGTGAATAGGGGACGAGCATGTACGCGCATGACTACACGATTGATGAACTAGTCTGTTCCACCATCGCTGGAATGTTAAGAGATAAGGAAGTTGTATTCACCGGAGTTTCATCTCCTGTTCAGATAGCCTCAATCTATCTTGCTAAATCCACTCATGCGCCAAACCTAACTCATCTCACAATTATGGGTGCAGTAGACCCAGAACCAAGATCGCCGCCCATCTCCAGCGCTGATCCTCACCTACTCGACGGCGCTGTGAGTGCTATCACTCTCTCCGATGTTTTCTGCTTAGGGTATAAGCGGAGAGTTGACGTCGGATTGTTCGGAGCAGTCCAGATAGATAAGTACGGCAACCTTAACAACAGCGTCATAGGAGAATACACTAAGCCGAAGGTTCGCCTCCCAGGCGGGGCAGGCTCCGGATTAATGCTCAAGATATTCAAAAGATCAATCATATTCAGATCAACTCATGACAAGAGATCATTCGTAGAGAAAATACCATTCATCACAGCCCCAGGCTGGACAAAAGAAGGGGGGCTCAGACCCGGAGAAGAAGACGGATTCGGCTACACTCGTATAGGCGGTCCGGACAGGGTTGTTACAAACCTAGCCGTTCTCGGCTTTGACGACAACACAAGGAACATGAAACTGGTATCCATCCACCCAGGAGTAAGCGTGAACCAAGTAGTCGAGAATACTGGATTCGAACTGATTATTCCAAGAAACGTTCCGACAACAACCCCTCCAACTCAAACGCAAGTGAAACTACTCCGTGAGACAATTGATCCGAATGAAATAAGAAAGATCCCATTCCAAGAAAAATAGAAGATACGACGAGTATAATAGGTTGCATAGAGCAAATGCGATTGAATTATCCGCCCGACTTGCACCTTGAATGTATCAAGTGTGGTCTATGTTGCAGAGATACGGGGAGCCACAGAAGGAAGATAATCCTAACACCCAAAGACATAGACAATATTGCGAAAGTTACTCACCAGTCTCCGAAGAACTTCTGTAGGGCAACTCATGCAGCTCCTAAACCTTTCTCACACATCATGAAGAAGATGTCGGGAAGCTGCCTATTTCTTAACGGCGACTCGACGTGCACGATATACGATTCTCGCCCCTTGATATGTAGGAGCTACCCTTTCGCTGTTGAGTACGAAGGTAACAACGTAATCGCCTTTACTGCCTCATCGAAGGACTGCCCAGGGTTAGGTCGCGGAAAAAAGTTGCCAAGGGAGTTCTTTGAAAAACTGGCTCAGGAAGTAACAAGCAACTTCAAATCAAGTGAGGAACCCCGTTCGAATTCACGTTACCAATAATGTCTTATAAATGGGTCTGTTCAATCCTCTTGACAAAGATAAATATTGATATGACGTTCCATAGTACTCCTCATTATTACAGGTTAACCTCCCCCAATTCAGCTACTTGGCTTTTTGGAGGGTCTAAGGACTTGTCACATAAGTATGTCGACATCATAATCAATTCTCCCAGGAAGAAGACTCTCCTGTTGGGAAACGAGGCGATAGCTAGAGGAGCTATTGAAGCGGGAGTGCAAGTCGCGGCGGTTTATCCTGGCACGCCAGCATCCGAGATTGGAGACACGCTAGCATCCGTCTCGAAGGATGCTGACCTTTACTTCGAGTTCTCCGTCAATGAGAAAGTGGCTCTAGAGGTTGCAGCCGGTGCTGCTTTCATTAACATGAGGGCGATGACTGCGATGAAACACGTCGGGCTAAATGTTGCTTCCGACGCGTTTATGTCACTGGCTTATAGTGGAGTCAGAGGTGGCTTGGTGCTCGTCAGCGCTGACGACCCCGAGTGTTTCTCCAGCCAGAATGAACAAGACAACCGCTACTTCGCATTATTTGGGTACTGGCCTGCGCTTGAGCCTTCAAACCCCCAAGAATGCAAGGACTTCACGAAGAAAGCCTTTGATCTCTCAGAGAGATTTGAATTACCGATAATGATCCACACTGTTACTAGGATAAGTCACTCGCGAGGGGAGGTCACGCTCGGACCAATAAAGGAAGGAAGAAATAAGGCAAACTACGTAAAAGACACATCTCGTTTTGCGCTCATGCCCACAAATGCTAGAAAAAGACGGAGCGTTCTCCTTAGGAAATTCGATGAGGTGAAAAAGTACTCAGAAGAAACACGTCTCACAAGGATACTTAACGGAGATGCAAGGGAGAAGACGGCGATAGTCACTTCAGGTGTTTCTTTCAATTATGTCATGGACTCTCTCAACATATTGGGTTTGCGTCTTCCTGTAATGAAAATTGGCATGATCAACCCTCTTCCCGAGAAACGGTTGAAGAACTTCCTGTCCCAATTCGAGAGAATCGTTGTTGTAGAGGAATTGGAGTCGTTCCTTGAAACGCAAATAGCGGCGCTTGCGTCTCATGAGGGCATAGAACTCAAAGTGTTCGGTAAACATTCAGGGCATATACCCGTAGAGGGAGAACTCTCAGTAGGCAAGGTTGCCAAGGCAATCTCTAAGATAGTTGGCAAACCTCTACCAGCTAGTCTAGCTGAAATTGAAGGAAGATCCACAGATGCGTCAAAACTGCTCCCACTTAGGCCCCCAATTCTTTGCCCTGGTTGTCCACATCGTGCATCATTCTACGCGATAAAAATGGCAACTGGCGGAAAGGCCATCTATAGTAGCGACATAGGATGCTATAGCCTAGGCATACTCCCACCACAGGAAGTCGTTGATAACCTGATCTGCATGGGATCTGGGGTAGGGTTAAGCAATGGGATTAGCCATTTCGTTGACAGATCTGTGATTGTCACTGTAGGCGACTCAACGTTCTTTCACGCAAGCATACCTGGACTCATAAACGCGGTCTATAATGGAGCGAAGTTCGTACTTATCGTTCTAGACAATCTTGTTACGGCAATGACAGGACATCAGCCAAACCCCGCAGCGGGCGTCTCGGCATCGGGTGAAAAAGCCAAGATAATCTTGATCGAGGATATTGCAAAAGCATGTGGAGTGGAAAACGTTGTCGTAGTGGACCCATTTAACGTGAAAGAAACGCGAAAAGCAATTCGAGAAGCTTCTGAGCGAGGAGAGCTCTCAGTCATAGTTGCCAGGCAAGCCTGCACTCTCCAAGCAGTCGCAGAAAGGAGAAGAAAAGGCGAATATGTTCCAACCTACGTCATAGATCCAGAGGCATGCAAGGACTGTGGAGTATGCTACAAGATTTTCGCTTGCCCAGCAATAAGCAAGAGCAACGAGAAGCAGAAGCCGGAAATCGATCAGTTGCTGTGCTTAGGTTGCGGCGTCTGCGCAACACTCTGCCCATACAAGACCATTAAGCCCCAAAGAAAGGAGGCTGCTGCAAAGAATGAAAGATTATAACACCTTGATCACGGGGATTGGTGGGCAGGGAGTCCTAACAACTGCCCAGATACTAGCAAGAGCGGGCATGTTTGAAGGACATAAGGTGTTGATGGCCGAAATCCATGGAATGTCTCAAAGAGGAGGTAGAGTACCTTGCAGCGTTAGATTCGGAGATTCCATCAATTCTTCAACTATACCCGAAGGTGGCGCTGATCTCGTGATCTCGTTGGAATTTGCGGAAACCCTAACGTCGCTATCCTTCGCCTCAAATAAAACAGTATTTGTACTTAACACACAAGTGACTCTTCCGCCCATGGTCACAATTGGGCTGACACGATACCCGACGAGTGATGAAGTATTGCGTACAATCAGGCAGATTTCAACCAAGCTATTCCTAATCGATGCTCGGGCGATTGCGGAGAAAGCAGGTTCACCGATGACCTTAAACAACGTCATGCTGGGGGCAGGGGTTGGTGCGGGTCGGGTTCCCGTTAGTGACAAGTCGATAACGGAAGCCATGAAAATGCTCTTGCCTCAACGATACTTTGAGGTTAATTTCAGGGCATACCAGATGGGGCGCAACGAGACTCTACGAAGTAAATAGTTTTTGAAGAAGATCTACTCACAAATCTTTAATTCCTGGAAACCCGAACAAACGTGATGTCTCTTATATGCAGAAATTGACGCCGAGGTCAAATTGCGTCTCTCTAACCGAGAAGATTTCGTTGAATCTGGGACGAAGTGGTAGAATTGAGTGTTAATGAGGTTTCAATTGTCAAGGTAAAAGCCGGTCGCATTGATGACGCAATGAAGAAAGCGATTATTCTAGTAGGCGGCATCGAGAGAATAGTGAAGAAGGGCGATAGCGTATTCATTAAGCCAAATGCTGTTGTTCCTCTGTCCCACGAGACTGGAGCTGTCACGAACCCCGCTGTAGTCAAATCACTTGTTAATATTGTTCTAGGGGCTGGAGCTGGGCGCGTCATTGTCGGTGACTCGCCTTTCATCGCATACAAGTCCAGAGAAGTTTTAGCCAAGGTTGGAATCGAGGAGGCAGTACGAAGTGCCGGGGCCGAGGTTTCCTACCTCGATGAGGAACCCTACGAAGAAGTCGATGCCCCAAACGCCAAGATAATGACCAAAGTACGTTTACCAAAGCCATTCCTGAGCTGTAATGTATTCATAACCGTTCCTAAGATGAAGACACACAACCAGACTACTGTCTCACTCTCCATCAAGAACCAGCACGGACTGCTCAAACCAGAGGACAAGAGACTGATGCATAGAGACGACATACACCAGAAGATCGTCGACATAACAAGTGTTGCGAGACCAAACTTCGCGGTAGTCGACGGAACTATTGCCCTTGAGGGGCAGGGACCAACGTACGGCTCACCAGTCAAAACGAATCTATTAGTTGCTGGCGATAACGTCGTCTCTGTTGATGCTGTAGCATCCTCCATTATGGGTTTTGAACCTGAATTGATTCCATCACTCCGACTTGCCCAAATTCAAGGGCTTGGCACGCTAGATATGAGCAAGATTTTGGTCAAAGGCGTTGCTTTGAAGAGCGTTAGAAGGCATTTTAGAAAGCCCTCAACGGAACTGATTGGGGTCTTTCCCAGGGTGAACGTTTATGTCGGAGGCCCGTGCCAAAGTGGATGCTACGCATGGGCTCGAGTCGGGCTTGATGGGATGAAAAAACATGGCGTTCTAGACAAGGTTAAGGGAGACATAAACATAATAATGGGGGTCTCCCCATCGGTTCCGGAGAAGTTGAGCGGAACAACGTTCGTGATAGGGGACTGCGCTGCGAAGCATAAGAACAAAGGGATCTTTATCTCGGGTTGCCCGCCGTTCGACACATGGAAAATGAGAACGCATTTCCAATGAAGTACAGCATTTAGGCCAAATGACCTTTCTCTTGTTCAGGCTAGAATAGTACGACTTTGTTTGTTTTTCTGCCTGCGAAGAGTTCGAAGGCTTCATTTATCTTCTCTAAGGGGAATCGGTGGCTGATCAGTGGCTCGAGTTTGACTCTATCGTTCAAGACTAGCTCTATGAATTTGTCAGCCTCGGAAGCCACGTGAGCGAAGCTGCCTATGATTGACACTTCCCTCCACATTATTGCCCTCAGCGCAGTTTCGACTGGTTTATCATGCACAGCCACGAGTAGAAGTTTTCCTCCCTTGGCAGTTGCCTCAAATGCCTGCATGTAAGTTGCTGGCGCTCCTGCCGCCTCAATCGTTAAGTCAACGCCTCGTCCGTTTGATTCATCCTTAATGAACCTGACTGGATCCGTCTCGTTGGAATTCACCACAACATCAGCGCCGAGTTTCCGGGCCAGAGACAGTCTGTCTGACACAACGTCGATCGCTGTCACTCTGCCCGCGCCAGCTATCCGAGCCATCTGCAAGAGACATTGCCCAACTGGTCCCAAGCCCCAAATAGCGACTGTATCTCCTGGCGTGATCCTAGCTCGTTGCACTGCGTGCGCAGCGGTGCTAAGTGTGTCACCTATCAGAGAACCGACTTCATAAGTAATCTTTGAAGGCAAAAGATACAAGGACGAGAAAGGTGCCACAGCGTACTCGGCAAAGCACCCATCGCGCGTTCTTCCAAAGTTTCCTCTTTGCTCACAGAGATTCTCCCTTCCACTCCTACAATAATAACAGGAGCCGCAGGAGTAGTGCGGAGCAGAGAATACGCGGTCCCCCCTCTTTAGCATCTTGACCTTGGTTCCGACCTCGACCACGTCTCCAGCCCACTCATGTCCCATGATTATCGGTAACTTGAAAGTTTTCAATCCACCTTCGTATATATGTAGATCTGTGCCACACAAGGCTGCAGCTCTTACATTCACTAGAACTTCGTCTTCTTTCAGCTGAGGGATTTCTGTCTCCTCGACTGTAAACTTCGTTTTCTTATCAGCACCCTGGAAGAATGAAGCCTTCATGGTTCTCATTGCTTGAAGCACTCCGACCTAGCTGCAGGGGGTATCCTTCACACACGACTCCGTTTCCACTGGTTATAGCCCAGCCTCACATCTTTATCGGTGATGGTCTTCCTGTTAGCGTGCTCCGAGAGCTCTCGAGCAATCCTCGCTATCTCCAAACCGATCTCCTCCAACGCGAGCGCTAAAGCCGCTGACGCCTTATCGCTAACCCTTTCCGCTCCTGCCTTACGGATGATCCGATCAACTGAAGCTTTTGGCAAGATTGTTTCCGGCAAGCTTTACATCTCCCACCTCGATCTGAAAACGATTCAAATAGCGCAAATCCATCGTAGGAATACTTCATTTTATCTTTTGCTTAAAAATGCTTCCTTTCTACCCAGAAAAAAGGAAGATCTGAGGTAATTCGTGAAAAGGAGACTTAAAGGAAGAGCACTAGTGCGCATTTGGGCGATAAAACAAGCTCTTGTTGAATCGGTCTCTGTCTGCGCTTCCTCTATCCTTGCAACTGGAATTCGAACTCGCAATACCCTTTTTCGCTCATCTTGGCTTTAATCTCTGATTTGACGGCAATCCTCAACCCGTCAAACAATGTCTTGGAGTTTGCTATACAGCCATATTTGCAGGGTACGCCTCTTACTTTCTCTTCCCCAAGGTTCTTCTTTAGCTCAGAGTACGCAGCGCACGGCGCAACCCTGAGGACCAATTCCTTTGTAGTAGCTATGGGAAATAGAAGTCTATCCTGTGGTCTCGTGGACATGAATGCCAATTCTATGAGGCGCTGAGGAATGCTAGGAAAAATAACTCCCGTCTTCTCGGCAACCTGGTACATTATTTCGCCAGTTCGATCAAGGGAGTCTTTTTCAGACTTGACTAGAAAACTTGTCAGCTTTTGTGAGTACTCGCCTAACACTTGCTTGGCAACATTTTCAATCTGGTCGGTTTTCTTCTCTCTGACCGAGGAAATGAACTTACTGATGATTTCGTCCATTCTGAAGTTCTGAGCAAATCTTGAGAGCAGAGCGTCTGAGAAATAGTAATCGTATAACTCCTCTTCACCGCTCATGGTGTCTTCTCTCCTCCTCGCGATGTAATCTTTATTGCGTCGTTGGGGCAGACAGAAGTGCACAGATTACATAGAACACATGCTGCTTCGAAAGGCGCAAAGAGTGAAAAGTCCTTACTCAGTTCGTATTTCTTCGGCTTCGTAGGAATTGCTGCAAATACTACTTGCGGGCAAACGCGCATGCACTTCTGGCATTCCATAGGATTCCTACACTTCGACCCATCTACTTCAATCTTGATGTTGCCCAACTTCATGGAGCGTCTCCTCCAGATCCTAGCTTACCAGGAGTTTGCTAGGGCAGGGAACTTGGATCGGGACTCCAAGTGAATTGCCTTCCTTGCACACCCTGTCTCGCATAACCCACAGCCAAAACACTTCAACAAATCTATTGATATTTTCTCAAAAGATGGAGAATACTTGATCGCGCCAAACTGGCAGCGCGAAACGCAGAGTCTGCAGCCATTGCATTTCCCGGGATCAAGTAGAGCGACATAGTGTCCCTTGAATAAAACCTTGAGATCGTAGTCAAGGCGCCCGCGAAGACCATAACAGCACTCGTACTCACAATTGCAGATGCCACCGATGTACGGTGTTCCAAAGGTCCAGGCTGTGTGCACAATACCTTTCTTGTTTAGCTTCTGTATGAAGTCCTTAGCCTCCTTCGGAGGTATGAAATTGACTCCGCCTCGATAGGTGTCCGGCCAGCGCTCCCACTTATACATGCCTACGCCAATACCCATGCAGTGGAAATTCTCCTCGTCGGATAGTCCTCTAGCCTGCCTCCTACACGCGCAAGTCATCGTCGCTATAGGCCAAGCTATGTCCAGAACCTTCTCCATGTCCTGCAGAGGGACGACTTGTCCGAAATGAGTGCTGTGAAGAAAACCTTCGACGCTCTTCTTCACCGATGGCCATTGCTCCGTGCCAATATTGGAAATCGCGTTCCTCAGATACTCGAGCACGGTCCTCTGCAAATCTGTGTCGGATCCTCCTTTTGCTTCAGCTTTCCTTTCCTTATACATTTTCCTCGAGTAGTTTTTGGCATTGAGATACCATATCTTTCCGTCTCCGTGCTTGACACACCAATCGCACATTGAGCTATAACACGTCCCCTGGCACAGCGACTACGTCATTACGTAGTGAGTGTATAAGTATTTAGACATTCTCATGCTCAACTTGGGCGATTACAGACATTCTCAATGAACGTCCCTGTGTCTGACGTTCAAGCCTTCGCTTCTATAGTAACATAACTCAATTCTGGTGATCTGGTTGACTCGGTTAAATGGATTATCCTCCACCGACCGGTGGAAACATGGCTACAATATCTCCATCTTTCAGCTGGGTTGATGGTCCGTCGAGGAAATCAATGTCTCTTCCATTAACCAAGATCTTTACATACTTCTGCACGTTGCCACTCTTATCGAACACTTCTCGTTCCAGTTTTCCCTGCGAATACTTATTGGATAGCGTTTGGACTAATGACCTTACTGTGACATTTGACGGGAACTGAAGGGCGGTTTCTTTTATCCCGACGATGTCTCGGAACGTTGCAAAAATCCTTACTTTAACATTTATCAAAAGTTGTGAGGCTCCTATCTGCTGGCTTTTAATTGGAGAGCTCATCTAGTGATACAAAAGGAATAGAAGAGGGGCAATGAAGTTTTCGGTCTGCTCATTGAATTTCCAGTTGTTTGATTTTAGTTGCGGTGGGCTTCCCGTCCTCCCACCCACATTGACGATAATAATCAGGAAGCATCTCGGATAACTTCACAATATGTCCTTTTGAAGGTCCGTCTGGCATTGGGGTTTCAAGGAAACGCTTGGGCAGAGTATCGTCTTTTCCAGCGAACCCCTCCCTATTAATGAACATTCTCTCAAGGTTGTATATCCGTTCGCCAGCTTTCATCATATCTAGTGGACCCAAATTCCACCCTGTCACACCGTTAAGCATCGCACTCATCTCGGGGAATCCTATGGCAAATACTGCGAACTTGCATATATTGAGAGAGTCGATTACAGCAAGAGCTTCCTGAGCCATCTTTGTCATTATTGCTTTACCTTTTGTCTCAAACCTATCTAGCTTCATTGGCATCCCCAAGCCAAAGCCCATGATCTCAGTTGCGGCCATGTACGCTCTAAGGTGGCACCCTCCTCTATTTGATGTTGCGAAAGCGAGGGCTTGCCCTTGGACTCCTCTTGGCTCGTATGCAGGTATCTCTA
Organism: Candidatus Njordarchaeum guaymasense; assembly: GCA_030587605.1. Classification (GTDB taxonomy): domain Archaea; phylum Asgardarchaeota; class Njordarchaeia; order Njordarchaeales; family Njordarchaeaceae; genus Njordarchaeum; species Njordarchaeum guaymasense. Next base: position 5,277 of record JAUQYT010000096.1, on the reverse strand, counting down.
GTCCTTTGACGTGCATGGCGAGTTCAGGTGCCCCATACTTCTTGGCGAGTCTCATGCACCCATCAGCTATATGGTTGCCGAATCCTTTTCTCCGAGCGGTCATTTCAACTAAGTTGACGACTGTTTCAGCAGATCCCCACCTGAGATCAATGTTCCCCAGATCAGATTTGGGGATCTTACCTTTCTCAAATAGCTCCATGGCGCATGCTACGGTGTTTCCATAGCTGATTGTGTCTATCCCCATGTCATTACAGAGATTGCTCGCCTTGATCACTGCCTCCAAGTTGTCAACGCCGCAGTCCGCGCTCAAAGCCCAGACAGACTCGAATTCAGGTCCTTGGCCATCAATCTTGTATGGTCCCGTCTTGACTTCAGTGACTCTTCCGCACTGGATTGGGCAACCCCAGCAACCAGTCTGCCCCTTCACGTACTTGTCTTTTAAAGTTTCTCCGCTAACAGCGTCGGCCTTGGAGAAGTACCCAGATTGGAAGTTCCTCGTCGGAAGAATCCCAGGTTCATTGATCATGTTAAATAATACCATGGTTCCGAGGGTTGGATAACTCTTCCCTGTCAGAGGATTTTCTTTGATTACCTGTTGTACTTTCTTAACAGTCTCACGGAGCTTGGCGTCATCGGCGACAGGAACCTTCTTACTGCCTTTGACTGCTATTGCCTTCAGGTTCTTTGAGCCCATGACGGCTCCGACGCCAGTTCTCGCGGCTACTCTGTGCTTCTTGTTTACGATGCCTGCAATCAAGACAAGGTTCTCGCCAGCAGGACCTATAGAAGCTATCTTAGCGTCCTTGTCTCCGAGTTCTTCTCTTATCCTGTCCTCGGTTTGCCAGACACCATTGCCCCACAATCTGGCTGCAGTCTTGAACTCCACTGCCCCATCGTGGATCCATAGATACACAGGTTCAGAGGATCTGCCTTCGAGTATAATGCCTTCATAGCCAGCGAATCTGAGTTCTGGTCCCCAGTCTCCCCCGCAGTTTGACTCACCTAACCCTCCTGTGAGCGGAGACTTTGTAATCACGTGGAACCTTCCAGCCGTAGGAATATATGTTCCTACTAATGGTCCTGTCATGAATATGAGTTTGTTTTCTGGCTTGAAGGGGTCCACTTTGGGCTTTAACTCGTCATAAAGGATCTTTACTCCAAGTCCACGCCCACCAATGTATTTTCTCAGGACTTGGTCCCCTATCTTCTCAACTTTGGAGCTCTTCTTCGTGAGGTCTACTCTGAGTACAGATGCTTCCAAACTTTTTCAAACCTCCGACGGTATATATTCCGTACGACCTATGATAAGTCCGTTTCGCTTGTGGAGATGGATTCGGTCTTCGGGAACTCGAGAAATAGCGTGAAAGGCGGAGGAGGGTTCAGCGGTCCTCAATTCTCGCGTCTGCTTGGAAAGAGTCGCATGGTGAAGTGTCAAAAAAAGAAGGGGCGGAAGTCTTGTCTAGGCTAGTCCGAGTTCCTTGAGCTTTGCAGGTGTAGGCTTTCCATCCGTCCACCCACGTTCACTGTAGTAGTCAGAAAGCAACTTAGGCAACCTGACTGGGATTGGATTTGGAGTTTCTATGAAACGCTTGGGCAGAGTATCGTCTTTTCCGGTGAATCCCTCCCTATTGATGAACATTCTTTCGAGGTTGTATATCCGTTCACCAGTTTTCATGGTATCGTCAGCAGTCCAGTTCCATCCAGTCACAGCGTTTATGAACTCAGTTATCTCGGGCGCTCCCAAAGCGAAGGTCGCAAACTTGCATATCTGCGCGGAGTCGACTACAGCAAAGAGATCTTGGAATATTTTTACCCATTTTGCCTTGTCAGTCGTCGCGAATCTGTCCAACTTTTCTGGCAAGCCTGCAATCTCCGGTGCGATCATATATGCTCTTAGGTGGCAGCCTCCTCTATTTGATGTCGCGTAACCGAGAGCATGTCCTTGAACCCCTCTTGGATCATATGCCGGCAACTCCAAACCTTTGACTTGCATAGCAAGTTCAGGCGCACCGTACTTCTTTGCGAGCCTCATTGATCCGTCTGCTATTTCGTCACCGAACCCTTTTCTGTGAGCGGTCATTTCAACTAAGTCAACTATGGTGTCAGCGGCACCCCATCTAAGGTCGAGTTTCCCAAGCTTAGTCTTAGGGATCTTGCCTTTCTCAAACAGTTCCATCGCACACGCTATAGTGGATCCATAACTGATCGGGTCCATACCCATGTCATCACAGAGATTAGATGCTTTGATCACGGCTTCCAAGTTGTCGATGCCACAATCCGCGCTCAGGGCCCATCCAGACTCGTATTCAGGTCCTTCGCCATCGATCTTGTATGGCCCAGTTTTCACTTCTGTTACTCTTCCGCATTTGATTGGGCAACCCCAGCAACCGAGATTCTCCTTCAAATACTTATCTTTCAGAGTTTCCCCACTGATGTCGTCCGCCTTGGGGAAGTAGCCGGACTGGAAGTTTCTCGTTGGGAGAATTCCATTTTCGTTTGATACGTTCACTAGCACCATTGTTCCAAGCGTTGGGAGACTCTTCCCCGTCAGGCCATTTTCCTTGATCATCTCTTGCGCTTTTTTAACAATTTCGCGGAGTTTAGTCTCGTTGGCTACTGGAACTTTCTTGCTGCCTTTGACGGCTATTGCCTTCAGGTTCTTGGAACCCATGACGGCCCCGACGCCGGCTCTGCCAGCTGCTCTATGCTTTCTGTTGATTATTCCTGCTATTAGGACAAGGTTTTCGCCAGCGGGGCCTATGGAGGCTATCTTGGCGTTCTTCTCTCCGATCTCCTCTCTTATCATGTCCTCAGTGTCCCAGACACCTTTTCCCCACAGTTTAGCTGCGCTCTTGAACTCCACGGCACCATCATGGATCCACATATACACTGGTTTGGGAGCTTTGCCTTCCAGTATGATCCCATCATAACCTGCGAATCTCAGTTCGGGTCCCCAGTCTCCGCCGCAATTAGAGTCTCCTATGCTACCTGTGAGTGGAGACTTTGTGATTACATGGAATCTTCCTGCTGTAGGTACGTAGGTTCCTATTAATGGTCCTGTCATGAATATGAGTTTGTTTTCTGGCTTCAAGGGATCTGTTTTTGGCTTTATTTCATCGTAAAGGATCTTTACTCCGAGTCCACGACCGCCAAGGTACTTTCTCAGGACTTCGTCCCCTATCTTCTCAACTTTATAGGTTTGCCTTGTGAGATCTACTCTAAGAATTGATGCTTCCAGCTGTCCTCACCCTCTAATAGTATATATTAGTGTTACTCACGTTAAATTTATTGTGCTCAGAAAATGATTCCATTTTCTGGGGTTCTCAAGTAATCAGGATAACAGATGAATCGGTTCTCTGCTCCAAGTCGCATTGAAGGTTGTGACAACTTGACTAGTGACCTGAGCGTTCCGTATGGAGACAATGAAATGCCGTTCGCTCTCCCTAGGGACTGGCATCTTCTCTCAACCCTCACCCCTCAGGATCCGCAACCTATGCGAGACCCTATTGGTGCTTTGGTCAAAGCTCTAAGGAACCCGGTTAGTTGTCCCAGCATCACGGAATTGGCTTCCCAATGCAAGGGAGTGACGATAATAACGGACGACAAAGCGCGCCCAACTCCTTCAGGTAAGGTGATCCCAATACTCCTCGATGAGCTAAACAGAGCTGATGTCAGGAATGAGAAAGTGAATGTCGTTATTGGTCGAGGGTTGCATCCGAAAATGTCTGAAAGCGAATTGATCGCCAAGATCGGGAAGACTGTGACGGAAAGAGTGAGTGTTGAGGAGCACGATGCCGACGGCGACTGCGTTTTGCTGGGTAAGACAACTCAGAACGTGCCTGTGTCCATTAACAGAGCTGTTGCAAGATCTGATTTGAAGATAGGGTTGGGTTCGATCTTCGCACATGAGTTGCTGGGTTTTACGGGTGGAGCAGGAATTGTTGTGCCAGGGGTAGCATCACGAGAAACCATAAACAAGAACCATGCTTTGGTTGGTAAATTCGATGCGAGATTCGGTGAAGTCGAAGGGAACTTGATCAGAGCCGATGCAGAGGAAGCAGCTGGAATCACTGGCCTCAACATGATTGTGAATGTTGTGCTCAACTCTCAGGACGAGATTTGTAGCGTACATGTGGGAGACTTCGTGAAGGCGCACCGAGAAGGAGTAAACATCTCCAAGAAACTTCATGGAGTCGAAGTTCGAGAACTTGCTGACGTTACTATTGTGTCTTCCAATCCAAAGGGAACGACGTTCGGGAAGGGGTTGAAGGCAATCTTCGCTGCAGACCTAGTAACGAAACTTGGGGGAACGATAATCTTTGTCTCACCTTGTGACGAAGGGATATCATCGAGTGAAGTTTTTAGGGAGATGCTTCTGAGCAACCCTGGACCGAAGTTTCTCTTCAAGCTTCTTAGAGAGGGGGAACTTCCAGGTGAAAGTTGTGTATTGTACTTGTTCTCCCTTGTTAAGAAAAGAAAAAGTATAGTCGTGGTATCAGATGGTGTCTCCCCTGAGGAAGCCGAGAAAATGGGGGTAAGCCACGCGAGGAACGTGGAGGACGCGGTCAGCGAGGCTGGGAGAAGGAAGAGGAAGGCTAATGTATATCTGATGCCAAGAGGATCGATAACGTTACCTATTATGGAAACATAACAACGTAGCGTTCTGAGGGTTTTCACTTGTTCAAATTCAAGGCTGAGCAGAGAATTGTAGAGATCCATGGCATTCGATTAGGGGGGCAACCGGGACAATTACCTACTGTCATAATCCCATGCCTTTTCAATTCCCGCATGAAAGAGGTTCATGATCACGAGACAGGGTCCTTCGACAAGGATAGAGTCAAGGTTCACCTTTCCCGTGTTGACAAGATTAGTGAGAAGACGGGCAGCCCCTACGTTGTGGACATCATGGCGTCGACCCCTGAAGCAATGATAAAATACATTGAATTCGTTTCTGAGCAACTGAACGACTTACCCTTCCTCTTTGACGGGGTCAACATAAAAACGCGTATAGCAGCAGCCCACTACGTTAGTTCAAGCGGGCTTCAGGACAGGGCTGTCTGGAACTCTCTCACACTTACAACAACAAAGGAGGAGTTTGAGGCACTCACGGAGTACGGAATCAAAAACGCAATCCTACAAGCTTTCGACAGACGTGACCCCTCACCAAAAGGCTCGTTAACAACTCTGACCAAAAACGGCCTCTTAGATAGAGGCAGGGAGGTCCACTTGGAGAACATACTGATTGATATAGCTGTCCTCGACGTTCCGAGTATGGGC
>JAUQYT010000086.1 GCA_030587605.1 Candidatus Njordarchaeum guaymasense | reverse complement strand
CACAGTCGCTAGTACCATCGATTCAGCAGCCCTTCCAGATGCTCCGCTTGCCTGCGCAACAGATTCCGGAATATCTTTGGGACCCTGACAGTATCCAGCAATGAAGATGCCTGGAACAGTTGTGTCTACTGGTGCCAACATGGGATCTTTAGATTTGAAGAAGCCATGTCTGTCAAGTTCCACGCCAAGAATTTTGGCTAATTTTTCGTTGTCTGGCTTGGGAACAAGGGCTGGGCAGAGCACGACTATGTCGGCTTGTAGATTCTTTATCGCGTTTTCTGTTGTGTCTTCGTACCATACGATGAGTTTGCCGGTCTTCGGATCTTCCGTAATCTCGCCTGGAAGTGCTCTGATGTATTTGACACCCCAAGTCTCTTTAGCTCTGTTGATGAAGTCTTGGAAGCCTTTACCGAAGACTTTGAGGTCATTGTAGAAAATGTAGACTTCACATTCTGGATCATGTTCCCGTATTAGGACCGCTTCCTTTGTGGCGTACATGCAACAGGCGCTCGAACAGAAGGGAAGACCACCCTTGAGGCTTCTGGAACCAACACACTGGATGAAAGCGATTTTTTCGGGAACACGTCCGTCAGACAACCGTATTACATGTCCTCCAGTCGGACCTGAAGCGGATTCCATTCTCTCGAACTCTAAACTGGTCATAACGTTTCGGTATTTTCCGTAGCCATACTCTGTTCTCTTTCTGATATCATAAAGATCGAAGCCTGTAGCGATCACGATGGCTCCAACGCTGAGAGTTAGAAGTTCAGGCTTTTGATCATAGTCAATGGCTCCTGCCAAACAAATTTTGCTACACAATTCACATTTCAAACAGTTATCTTCATCAATCATGTACACTAGCGGGACTGCCTGCGGGAATGGAACGTAAATCGCCTTCCGAACTCCAAGATTCATGTCAAATTCGTTTGGAACTTCCACAGGGCAATGTTGAGCACAAATCCCACAGCCAGTACATTTTTCAGGGTCAACGAATCTAGGCTTTCTAAGAACCTTTACCGTGAAGTTGCCTACAGCGCCATCGACTTCTAGAATTTCAGAATGAGTCAACAACGTGATGTTGGGGTGACGGAAGGTATCCATCATCTTAGGCGCAAGTATACAGATTGAACAGTCCATGGTGGGAAAGGTCTTGTCCAGCTGAGCCATTCTTCCGCCGATGCTCGGAGTTTTTTCTACCAAGTAGACTTTCATTCCGCGGCTTGCAAGATCAAGGGATGCCTGCATACCAGCTATTCCGCCGCCGATGACCAAGACAGAGTAGGTTTTCTCCACTCTAAGCACCTCATATGATATTGAGAGCTTCTGCCATAAGCACGGTCAGATCACGCACTTCCATTTCAACTGTTTCTACTTCCTCTGGCACCTTTTCAGTCATGACACATTGCCAATGTATCTGGCATTTTGGGCAGGTTGTGACCAACAGGTCTGCACCTGTTCTCTTTGCTTCCATCAGCCTGTCCAATTGGATTTCCTTAGAGCATCTGCCACAAGACAACCAAGCGTTCACCCCGCAGCATTCGGCATTCTCTCGGTTTCTCTCCATCTCCACTAGCTCTACTCCGGGAATGCTGGATATGACGTTTCTTGGAGGGTCGTACACTCCCATGTGTCTTCCGAGCCTGCATGGGTCGTGGTAGACCACTTTCCTTGCGAGTTTTCCGTCAAATTTGAGTTTTCCTTTCCCAATCAATTCTGACAGAAGTTCTGTTATGTGTAAGACTTCGAAATCTAAGCCACCAAGGACTTCTGGATAGTCCTTCTTGAAGGTTCTGTATCCTTCAGGACAAGCCAACACAACTCGAGTTGCTCCAGTTCTCTTGATGTCTAACACGTTCATTTTCGCCAGTTCTTCAAACTTCTCTATGCCCCCAGTCCATAACAAGTCGTGACCGCAACACTTCTCGTTAGGCATAATCACTGGCTTTATGCCCGCCCTGTTCAGTATTTTCACCACGCTCTGGGCGATTTTTATGCTTTCCAGTTCAAGATTTTCAAAAATAACATCAAAGTAGGGAAGGCAGCCCACAAAATAGAGCAGGTCCCCTCGTTCAGCGATTTCTGCATTCTCCGGCAGCCAGCCCATTCGGTTCTGCTTAACCTTGGAGTTTGTCATCATCCTCGATAACGCCTGGGGTACGCCCCTGTGAGCGCAGACCTCCTCTAGAACTCCTCCGTCGGCTAAGGTTCTGCAGGTTCTGATGAACTCGGGGTATCTAACATCTGAGGGGCATCTCTCGCTGCATTGATAGCAGGTTAGGCAAGTCCACAATTCATGGCTGGACAAGACCTTGTCTCGGAACCCTAGCAGAAACTTTTCAACCATACGCCTCGGCGAATATCCCTCACTGAGTTTCGCAACTGGGCAACTGCTGGAACACTTTCCACATTCGAGGCAATAACGGATGTTAGTCTCTCTGACAGTTTCAGCGATCAGTTCGTCAATATTCGCAGGTTTTCTTCTGGTGATGTTGGTTTTCAAGGGATTCGGTCCCATTTTGCGCAGCTGTTCTGTGAAATCTTTTATGACTTCAGCGAATTTTGTTCCCTCAGAGGCTGAAATCCACTCCAAACGAAGTCTTTCAGGCTCGAGTCCCAATATGCTCAGGAGCTTCCGAGTGTTCTCTACCCTCTTCTCCGCCTTGAGGTTTCCGTCCACATAATGGCAGTCGCCTGGATGGCACCCAGAGACTAGAACGCCGTCCGCTCCCATTTCAAGGGCTCGAAGAATGAAGCCTGGGTCAACCCTTCCCGAGCACATGACCCTTATGGGTCGGACGCTGGGTGGATAGGTCATCCTACTCATGCCAGCTAGATCTGCACCCGCGTAGCTACACCAATTGCAGAGGAAAGCCACGATCCTAGGCTCTGCTACCATCATGTCAGCCTCCTATTGCAGCCTTTATCATGGCGCGGATCTGCCTATCGGTGAAATGCTTCATGGTGATCGCTCCGGTCGGACAAGTGACGGCGCATGCACCACAGCCCTTGCATATCACTTCGTTTACGCGTGCAACGCTCATAGGTGCACCAGCAAAAGGCTCAATTTCTTCCAGTTTTACAGCGTTGTATGGGCAAACTTCTTCGCATCTGCCACACCCTCGACACAGTTCTTCGTCCACCACTGCGATGATGGGTTCTACCTCAACCCTGCCCTTTGACAGCGGGATAGCCGCTCTGGCAGCCGCGCCGCTGGCTTGAATCAAACTCTCCGTGATATTTTTAGGTCCCTGAGCAACGCCTGCGAGGTAGATTCCATCGCTCATCGTGTCTAATGGGCGAAGTTTTGGATGTGCTTCCCTAAAGAATCCGTCGGGAGACCTCGAAATAGTTAGTTTTGACGCTAGGTCGGTTGCATCATGTCTAGGAGTCATCGCTTCACTTAAGACTAATAGATCAGTTGGAATTTCGACTGGCATTCCGAGAATTTGGTCGTTCACAAGAAGCGTCAGATGCTCGTTTTCGTCCTCAAATACTTTTGGTGGATTGTCTGCAGAAAATTTGAAGAAGTTTATGCCTTTACTCCTGGCCTCCCCATAGCATTCTTCTTGACCCTTTCCAAACGCCCTTATGTCTCGGTACAGAATGGAGACCTCTGCCTTAGGGAGTTGTTCCTTGATGAGGAGGGCGTTCTTGAGAGCGGTTGTGCAACAGATTCTGGAGCAGTATGGGCGATCGGGATTCCTA
>JAUQYT010000070.1 GCA_030587605.1 Candidatus Njordarchaeum guaymasense | reverse complement strand
CAGCGACTAAGATGAAACGGAGGCTATCACGTAGAAACAGATTTTAATAAAAGATTGAGCAACTATTGGGTTAAAGAGACCGATATTGGAATATGATCTAGTTCTTATTCACCCGCCAAGCTTCTATGACTTTAGAAAACGCATTCTATTTTTGGGTCCGATCACCAGAACGGTGCCCTATACTCCTGTTTTCATTATGTTTCCGGTGGGCCTTCTCAGCATAGCTGATTTTCTTGATAGGCATGGCTATAAGGTCAGAGTTGTGAACTTAGGAGAGAAGATGCTTGCAGAACCGAATCTGGATGTTGATTCCTATCTGAAATCGATTTCAGCCAGAGTCTTTGGCATTGATCTTCACTGGTGCATTCACGCCCAAGGAGCGATGGGAACGGCGAAGTTGTGCAAAGATGCGCATCCTGAATCGTCAGTAGTGCTAGGTGGATTAACAGCCACGGCGTTTGATCTTGAGATAGTCTCAAAGTGGCGCTTCGTCGACTTCGTTTTGAGAGGCGAAGCGGAACATCCGATGCTTCGACTTATGCAGGAATTGGATGGGAGTAAGAGACTGTCCAATGTGCCTAACCTTACCTATCTTGACGAGGCGGGAGATGTTCACGTTAACCCTTATATGACAGTGCCCGAAAGTCTAGACGAGTTTGAATTCACCAGACTTGACTTCGTTGAGCCTTGCGAACAAGTCTTAACTACGAGCGTTGGATTCAAGACCCTAAGACTATGGAATATACCGGTTTGCAGAGGATGCATTTTCAACTGCTCAACGTGCGGAGGATCCGCGTACAGCTATGAAAAACTGATGAGGAGAAAGGAGCTCGCGATTAGGAGCCCAGACAAAGTGGTCGAAGACTTTCAGCGACTGGATCAGAGAGGGATAAACTCTGTATTCATGTTCCAAGACATGAGGATGTGCGGGGAGAGATACTGGAAAGAATTGATCGAGAGACTTCACAAGGAGAAATGGACGAACATAGACCATGTTACCATCGAACTTTTCTATCCTCCTGATGATAAATTCCTGAAAGCATTATCAGCCTGCAAGCCAGCAGATGAGTTGGGGATGGGAATCTCCCCAGACTCTGGAGATGAGTATGTTCGGAGGCCGCACGGTAGGGCTTACCCAAATAGTGCACTTCTAGCAACTGTCGAGTCATCGAAGAAGTATGGGCTCTCACTTGCAGCTTTCTTTATGATAGGTTTGGCTGAAGAAACAAAAGAAAGCTTGAAGAATACTTGGGTGCTATGGGAGAAGCTGCTTCAGGCGAATGAGCCTGGCCGAGTCTCGGTAGGAGTAGGATTCTGTCCGATGATTGTGCTTGACCCCAGCTCTCCAGCATTTGATAGTCCAGATCAGTACGGCTATCTTGTGAGGTTCAGAAACCTGGCCGATCACATAGGCGGGATGTCGTCTCCGAGTTGGAAGTACTGGATAAACTATGAGACCAAGAATTTGAAGAGAGAGGATTTGGTGGCGCTGACGCTTGAATCATCAATTCAACTGACAAACCTCTATGAAAAATTTGGAATGTTCACAGACTCTCAAGCTAGTTCAGAAAGAGTGAAAATCGGTCTTGAGAAAATAGTCCTGAAGGAAGTGGATCAAATATTGATGGTAAAGGATGAGAAACAGAGGGAAAGACGCCTTAAGGAGCTGGATTTGGTCGTCAGGAACCCCTCCCTAGCTTACTCGTATCTCCTAACAAGCGATGAAGGTTGGGAGATACTCAAGGAAGAGATGTGAAAGCTGATAGTGAACCGGGAATCGCCAAGAGGGTCGAGACTCAAGATAGCATCTCTCAATCTCACGGAGCCTTCTGAAGCATCTCCCGCAAGCCGTAAATACGTGAAACTCGCAATTCTAGGATGGAAAATGGAGGTATGCGCTTTTTGAGTGAAACAGAAAAGGTCAGCAGACGAGGCTATCTGAAGTATGTTGGAGGCGCTGCTGTCGTTGTCGTTGCAGGGGCTGCAGCATATGGCGTTTATGAGGCAACAAAGCCGCCGGCCACGCCGACACCTACGCCTACGCCTACACCAACCCCGGGGAAGCCGCCTTACGAAGGAGTTAAGCTCACGTTAATAGCGGATGCAGGTCACAACCTACAACCCTGTTACTGGTCGAAAGTACCTATCAAGGAAGAACTTGGAATCGACTATGACATCGTTGGAGTTCCATTTGCAGAGGTCGTTGAGAAAATAATGACGGACTTCGCCACTGGAACCGGCGCTTACGATGTCGTCATGTTTCCGCCACCAGCGGGAGGGGACTTCTATGCAGGGGGGTTCATCAGACCGATCGATGACTATGAAGCCAAATGGAGCTTGAACTGGAGTGACATCATTAGTTGTTTCAGAGAATTGTACTGCAGTTTAGCCGGCAAGAAGTACGCTATCACGCAAGACGGCGACCATTTCAATCTTTACTATAGAAGCGATGTCTTCGAAGACCCTGGTTTGAAAGAGAAATTCAAGGCAAAGTACGGCTATGATCTAACAGCAAAGGGCATGCACTACGACAAGGAGAATATTGATATCGCAAAGTTCTTCACCAAAGCCCAAAATCCCGACTCTCCTGTTGATTACGGTACGTCCGAGAATGCTGGCAAAGGCAACAATCAGTGGTGGTTCTTCAGTCGATTCGGCTCCGCGGGAGGCATCTATTTCGACGATGATATGCATCCTTTAATAAACAAGGAAGAAGGAGTTCGGGCTCTACAAAGCATGAAGGATGTCATACCGTACTGTCCGCCAGGTGTACTCAAGTTCGGATACGATGAACATAAGGACGCGTTTATTCTGGGTGGGTGCTCCTTCCTAGTACAGTGGCCGTGTATCGGAAAGAAGTCTGAAGACCCCTCTATGTCAAAGATAGTTGGGAAAGTGAAGTATGAGATCGATCCTGGATTTGACGTGGGCGGTACATTGAACCAACGTGGAAATTTGGCTTGGGGAAGAGTGATGGCGATTTCGAAATTCTCCAAG
>JAUQYT010000005.1 GCA_030587605.1 Candidatus Njordarchaeum guaymasense | reverse complement strand
CAATGCACTGTCAGTACTTATTCGATGCTTCCATAAATATCATTTGCGTCGCTCTTCTGGGTGCTGTCTTCCTCCGGCCACTATCTTCTGGTTTGGTCTTTCACGCGTTTTCGGTTCGGTAGGAACAGTTTAATATTACCAAATCCTTAATAGTCACTTTAAAGGTTTCGCGCGGTAATATTCAATGCCTATGGGCTCGCTAGGGTAGATGTGCCTTGATTCACTCGGTTTACATGATTGATAGCAGCGGTCGCTTGATGTTTAACAGGAAATATGGAACGATCGAGCTCAATCCTGATCTTATGGCAGGCTTCCTCACGGCAATAAAGGAGTTTTCGCGCGAGATACATACAGGTACAGACCAAAAGGAGAAAGACACGGTTAGAGAAATTGAGATGGAAACTTTCAATGTGGTGTACGAGTTCAGAAGCAGCGACGGCATAATGAGCGTAGTTGCCCACGACAAGAAAGACGACCCTAGAATTGTGAGAGGAGCCCTAGGGATCATTCTCAACGGGTTCCTCAAGAAATACAAGGCTGAAATAAAGAACTGGGTCGGAGACATAACTAAATTCGAACAGTTCGGTGAAGTAATGGACGATGTCTTGAAAAGAGGAAAGGTAGCCGAAGTCTATCCCAAGCTAAAGAAGAAACTCACCCCACTAACCGTGAAGCTAGGGATGATCAACGAATCAGAGTACAAGATTGCCTCGAAATGCGATGGACGCAAGACTTGCCGTGAAATCGCTGATGACTTGCACATAGAACTAGAGGCTATCTACACTGCGATGGCGAAGCTAAGGGACTTAGGGCTCATAGAAGAGAACACTGCCGATTAGCTACCCAAGTCCTCTCATAGCGGCGTAGTCAACTATCCTTCTAACTCCACAGTCTTTTTTCCATGGCGGAAGAACTGCCGTCACTTTGTGAGAATAGCTCCAGCTGTCATGATCATCAAGCCAATTATAACTATACCCGGGGCCAGAATTAGCGCTGCAACGTTGGTCGCTTCGACAGACACTGTGTGTAGAACTCTTCCTCCATAGTAGACCAGGAATCCTATGGCGAGAAGAAGGGAACTATTCCTTATCACACCAGCACTCTGATACGCCACGTACAGGTATATCGCAGGTATCACAATGGCGTAGATGGGAGCAATGACAAAGTTCAAAGCGAATATCACTGCGGAAGATGAGCCCAAGACTACTATCTCATTAGGTAGGAATAGGAAGAAGAACGCGCATATAGCAGGTACAATTGGCACGCCGAGTTTGAGGAAGCGATTTTCGAAGATCCGTGTCGTTATCGCAAGTGATATGAAGGTTAACGCAGCCCACTGGAATGCTTCACCAATTCTCCAAGCCCATAGGTATGCTGGATCAGCATTAACATAGAAATCCCAGAGAATAAAGAAGCCTCTACCTATGGCAAGTAGCAAGAAGAATATTCCGAAGAACAGATAGAACAAAGTATTTCCCTTCGGGCGTTCGCCCCCAGCCATTAGTCTTAGAGCTTTCAGTAAAACGAAGTACCCAAACAAGAGAAATTCATATGCAATCACAACGAACCAGAAACCTATAGCTACAGATTGCCAGAGTTCAACATACGGGACTAAGGGCATCTTCCTCGTCCTCCTCTTCACAGCCCGACTGATTCTTTCGAAGCACTCGGGCGAGCCTCCTTGATCCTTCGCAGATTTATCGGGATCCTGTATTCACTGCCTGCTACTTATCAGTCTATTTTACTTAAACATGCATAAATAGATATCCGTTCTAGTGGGCAAGGTGCAAGGCTGCCCAATACAGTCCTCGCCAAAAAGATTCTAGAAATGATGTGGCTTCTTTATAAAAGGTCGTGGCAAATAGGATATGAGGAGTTGAGCAAACTGCCCGTCACAGTACCAAAGGCTCGCTAGCCTTCAACTTTCGGAAGGGATCTGCATATTGCCTACTAGGCCGAAGCATCACGATGGGCGAAATGAGGTATCACATATGGAAGACTTGATCTTGAAACTGGCTGAGAAAGGAGTTGAAAAACTGGGTGCAGAGTTCGTGGAAGTCAGGTTTCAGAAGATCAAAGGCACGGGAATACTTGTTGTAGATGGGGTGACAAAGGAGGTAGTTAGGTCATTCAATATTGGGTTCGGGATTAGGGCGTTCAAGGGCGGTGCTTGGGGTTTTAGTGCGGCAACCGCTTTCAAAGAGTCGACTGTTGAAGAAGCGCTTGAGTCTGCGGTCAAGATAGCCAAGAGGGCTAGCGAAATAGCCAAGGAGAGATTCAAGCTCTCAGATCTGCGAGGCGCAAAAGGCGTTAGTGGGGTACCTGTGAAAATTAATCCTCGCGATATACCGATATCCGATAAAGTGAAGTTTGTTCTCGATCTGAGTAGGCAAGCAACATCCTTCAGCTCGAAGGTAGTGAACACTAATACCTTTCTTGGGGAAACTGCGGGCTACACTATTACTGCTAACTCTTTCGGTACACATGTAAGGAAAAAAGTATCTAGAGTGAGAGCGGGCGCCACTGTATTCGCATCTGAAGGTGGACTTAGACAAAGAGGATTCGAGGTTGTTGGTGGAACAGGTGGATACGAAATTGTTCAGAGTGAGGCTGCCCACATGTTGGGAAAGACAGCAGCCGAGAAAGCAGTAAGACTCTTAGGAGCTAAACCAGCGCCTTCAGGCAAGTTCACCGTAGTATTAGATCCAAGGCTCGTAGGAGTTTTCATTCACGAAGCATTCGGACACGCGTGTGAAGCTGATAAAGTCCTTGCAGGTTCGTCTCTTGTTGAAGGGAAGATTGGGAACAGAATGGGCCACTCATCTGTCACTGTCATAGATGACCCTACAATTGAAGGACTCTATGGTTCATTCTCGTATGACGACGAAGGAATTGCTGCACGTCGGCGGGTCTTGGTTCAGAACGGTGTCCTCAAAGAATATCTTCACTCCATTGAGACAGCGAGCAGAATGAATGTGGAGCCAAACGGCGCTGCCCGCGCTGAAGACTTTATGTCAACGCCACTCGTAAGAATGTCTAACACCTATGTTTCCGCAGGCGGTTGTAAGGTTGATGAAGTGTTTGATGGCCTGAAACGCGGGGTCTATGCAGTTGGAAGTGAGTACGGGTACGTGATTCCAGCTAGCGGGCAATTCACATTCAAATGCGAATATGCACACATCATTAAGAATGGAGAGCCTGTAGAACTGGTTCGCGACGTGGCGCTAAGCGGGCTAATCATAGAAACGCTCAAGAACGTCGAGGCAGTTGCAACCGATGTTAAGTTTGAGCCAGGAATATGCGGAAAATCTGGGCAAAGCGTTCCCATTAGCACAGGAGGTCCACACATTCGCGTAGCTAAAATAGTTGTTGGGGGAATGCGGGCTACTTAAGACAGTAGCTTTCTATACATATTGAAGCAGACTGTGTGCACTGCTGGGTTGCCGTGAAAGAGGAAAAGCTTTGCTCCACAGGGAAGCCGCGAGGCTGCTCGGCATCCATTTCGTCGCCCTAAAGAAGTGGATTTAGGCCGAGAAGATCAGCACCACCAAGACGCTAGGCAAGCAACACCGTGTTCCAGAAAGCGAGACCAAACGCATACTCGGCCAACTTCACCAAAAATGCAGTGGTGATCTACGCAAGGGTTTCATCGGCAGACCAGAAAGATGATCCTTCGGCGGCAGTCTTTTCCCTCCTTCTTCCCACGCCCGTAACGAGAAATCCTCTGACCAAACATAATCTTGTGCGCGCACACCAACAAGAGAGCAGACGCCAAAGCTGAAAGGGCGACTTCCGGAACCAAGAGAAAACGTGTCCGAGCATCCATTGAAAAACATTGCCCATCAACCTCGTTGTTGATCTTATAAGGGATGAACCGCTGACGCAAATGGTGAGGAACCTCCTACAAGTCGCCACGTCACCACACATGAGGCGGACACAGTATAAGCGTGGATGAAGCAAGGAGAGCAAGAGAAGAGGAGTAGGAGGTGGTGAAGGGAGAAAGAGGAACTATTGTTCAGGGAGCAGATGGGGATGAGCCTTTGACCAAATCACCCTACGAATAGACAGAAACATTTCTTCAATACATCGCTGGTGGGGTGAACTATCAAAGGTGATGCAGGCGAGAAAGTGAGAGCGAGAGGAGAGAGAGCAGAGTAGTTTAGCAGCGTATCTGAGTACACACATGTGCTACATGTTGTGGTCCATTAAATGTATGTGTTACCGTTTGGCGGCGTTTGCCCGCCATTGAGGAAACCGCGTGGGGGAACGCCGAATATACACGGCTGGATGAAACCGGCTGCCCCAGCGGACGAGAGACGAAGTGTCCAAGCGTGTTGCGGTAAGCCAGCAGCCGCAACAACAACAATAACGCGAAGGTAGCAGCTACGTCAATGCACTTCTGATACTATACTGTGCTACACTAATACCTTCTCCCCTTTTTTCTGTCGCTGCCATGTATGTGTTTCCGCTACACATACATATTCTCTCTCACACCCTACTTCATCATTACCTCACTACCTGTATATCTTGCAGGTTTCCATGGATGGAGAGTCGTGTTGAGTAGAGGGGTGTTGGAGAGAGAAGAGAGAGGCGCCCAAGCGACAGTGAGGAGAAAGGTGTCCGCATACATGCATACGTCGGTTGCCACTGCTTCAGCCGGCAGGTTGAGCGGGGCGCCACACAAACGCGTATGCGTGCGTGTGAGTAGGTGGGGTCTGGTTCCTCATCAGCCGGCAGGTTGGTGGAGGAACCCACCACATTGAACATGAACCTACAGTGAACACACGATTACATTTACAACGACAACAATGGTCATCTTTCTTCATTGTTCGGTTGGACAAACCCGAATCTAGCGTTCTCTGATGCTGGAGTTCCATTGTTCTTGGAGTCATTGTTGGACGGTGTTTCGGTTTTGCACTCTTCTTCTCTCCCTACGAGTGAGGGAGCCTCACTCTCCGCACCGTTGTCTTCAAAGGAAGGCATCTAACAACAAGGCTAAAGGAGGACCATATTGATGGCGAGGAAACATAGATGGGGATCAAAAGGCGAGAAAAGGACGATAACAGTGCCATACAAGCCGTCGGAGCACATCCTGAAGTACCTTACGGATATGAGGGATGCCCTGACGATGGCTTTGGCCCACGGATACGGCTTAGCGAAGATCAATGGCAACGTAGTACCGGATAGGGCAGTGTTAAGGGGGAAGGTTAAACCAAGCTTCGCGCAGTACGGCTACGCCATGCACCACGTTAACCCTCTCTGCACGGCTGCCATGGCGCTACTGAAGGCATATAAGAAACGCAATAGGAGGCTCGGGTTACCTCAGGCCAGGAAGCTTGCCATAAGGATCGACTCCATGCTGTTCAAAATCACGGAGAACGATGATGGAACAGTAACAGTGAGGGTAACGTTGAAGCCATTCGACTACGAGTACATAACATTCACTCCACGCCACAAGAAGTGGAGTGAGTACAGCAATGCGGGAAAGGTATCCGAGATTCTCTTGACTGACAGGAAGCTGTGCGTAACATTCGTTGTGGGGGTTGATGGCCACGGTAAGCCTCTTGGTAAGAGGTTCATGGGTTCAGACCTCAACTTCCAAACAATTGACTCTTCAGCGTTCAGCGGTGGCAGGCTGGAGTCGCCCTGGACTGAGTCCCTCAAGAGGATAGTCCAGGTCCAGAACGACTTCTCAAGGAGGCGGAGGAGGCTCCAGCTGCACATTAGAAACCCTCAGAAGAGAGCGAGGAAACTCACTGAGACTAGAGGCAGACAGCGAAACAGGGTCAAAGATGCATTGCAGCAACTGTCAACCAGGATCGTCAAAGAGAACCCAGACACGACGTTCATCTTCGAGAACCTGAAAGGCGTCAGGAGAAACGGAGAAGAGGAACGGGGAACGGCGAGCAAGAAGCTGAGGACGTATTTGAACCGCTGGCCATACAGAGCGTTCCAGAGAATGGCGGAGTATAAGAACCACTGCAGGACTCTGTACGTTAGCCCGAGGGGGACCTCTTCGGAGTGTCCTGTCTGTGGTGGTAAGTTAGAGCACCCAGCTTGGGTTGTGAGTTGCTGCAGGAACTGTGGCGTGGACTACGGTAGGGACAGGCTCGCCAGTTTGGCGATACTCCTTCGCGGTCTGCGTCTATGCGGCCAACCGTTTGCCGTGAGTGCGAGTGCCTCTTGGCAGTCGATGAGGGATGAGTACCTGTACGCTCTCAGAGGGCCTGAGGCTGGGAGAGCAGGCTGGACCAGAGACTGTCAACGCCCCGAATAGAAAAGTGTATAGGAAAATACGCTTTCTAGAAACGGGAATGAGGTGAACAGATTTCGATGAGCGGCAATAGCGATACCGTTGATTTGCTTGAATTGGGGGAAAAACTTCTCAGGAAAGCAGAGAAACAACGGTGCGACCAGTTAGAGGTATTCCTATCGAGGGAGATCATGACTTCAACTGAGATTGAGAAAGGCTCCTTGAAGAAAGGGGAGAAGCTCTTCGATATGGGCGTTTCCGTACGTGCAGTAATAGGAAAGTCGGTTGGATTCGCCTACGCGAGTTCCCTTGAAAAAGAAGATATTCAAGGAGTGATCGAGGAAGCAGTAACTCTAGCCAAGATCATGACCCCAGATCCCGATTTCCAGTCAATACCGAGAGCCGAGTCGTACCCAGAAGTTGCGAAGACCGTCGATGAAAGAATATGCTCAATTGAGGTAGAGGAGACAGTGGACATGGCTACGTGGGTCAGCAGCGCAGCACAGGTTGACCCAAGAGTCTACTCAATAAACGTCTCAGTTGACTTGATATCGCTGGATGTCGCCATAGTCAATAGCCTAGGCATCTCAGTTGACGACAAGCACACTTACGCAGGCGCCTCCGCGAGTATAGTCTCGAAGAATGAGAGTGAAATGGCATCAGGGTTCGAGTTTCAAGAAGCTAGAGAAATTAAACAAATAGATTTTGATTGGGTTGGTAGGGAGGCTGCAGAACAATCAATTAGATCGCTAGGTGCAAGGAAGATTCACTCAGGGAAGCTTCCAGTGGTTTTTGGTCCAAAGGTAACTGCAGGCATATTGTCAAGTGGCATAGCTGTAGCCTCAAATGCTGAGAACATCCAGAGGAAGAGGAGTTACCTCACAGGCAAACTTGGTGAAGCCATAGGAAGCGGTGAGGTGACGGTTATCGATGACGGAACACTTAGGAACGGACTCGCCACATCGAAGTTCGACGGAGAAGGATCACCAACAAGCAAAACTATCATAATTGAGAAAGGGGTGCTGAAGTCACACCTTCACAATTCATATACCGCAATAAAAGAGGGAGCCCGAAACACAGGAAACGCGACTAGAGGCGGAGGATGGGACTACCGAGCTGTTCCGGGAATAGGACACACGAACCTCATCCTCAGCCCTGGAAAGGGAGACTTGAATGAATTTGTCTCAGAGTTGAAGGAAGGGTTGCTTGTGCTGCACACTGGTGACAGACCCAACCTCGCGACAGGTGAATTCAGCGCGCAGGCGACAGTGGGGTTCAAAATTGTAGGAGGAATTGCGGAGTACCCAGTTAAGCAAGCCATGGTCGGAATCAACCTACTTGAGTTGTTCAAGAATATCGATGCTATTGGAAGAGATTCAAGACAGATCTCAGGGGTAATAGCTCCAAGCATAAGGGTGAGTGAGGCCACGATCTCCGGAGGAACATAGATCGCCCCAAGCAATGCATGATCATAGAGTCGCTTATCGCAACAAGACTTAAATCCAACCTAAGTCATTCATCGTTCTGCTATCGTCAATAATATGAAGTCTCCTGCCACCCACAACCGTGGGGTAACCATCAACCTTCTGTCTGTAAATGAAGGTCCCAACACAACGAAACGTTCAGATGTCCTTCCATTGTCAAGTCTGCCACACATTATGCGAATCGTATGAGACATTGTTTCCCTCCGTGATCATCGGCGGAGAGTGTTATCTGAAATGTCTGATGAGCTTGAGAGGATCAAACTGAAGAAACTTGAGGAGCTGCGCAGACAGGCAGCAGAGCGACAGAAACTGGAGGAAGACAAGAAGAAAGTTGGGGAAACTAAGAAGAAGATTCTCGTTGCCGTGTTGGTACCCGAAGCCACTCAGTACCTTGAAGAGTTGAGAAGAAGAGATGCTGCTACGGCTGCCGAGATTGAGGACATAGTCCTAAGGGCAGTTTTAAGTCGTCAACTAAAGTACAAGCTCGAAGCCGTCGACGTAGAAGCATTGGAGAGACGGATCAAGGGCATAGAGCCGAAAATTGTAATCAAACGTAGGGGCAGGGACGAGATAGATTTAAACGAAAAACTGAAGGAAGACGCGGAGAAGTAGAAGTGAGTTTGTCTGTAGAACTCGTTCTTTATGTTGATTCATTCTCTTGTCTGCGAAAATCGCAACCTGATAACAATTCTTATTTAGGCATTGTTCTAAGAGTTTACTCTGAGATTCAGTAACAGTCTGAAATGTCTGAGGGAAATCTAACTGCGAGGGATTATTGAATGTCATTTGAGAGAGTCAAGACTGGTATAGATTCGCTCAATGCTCTTCTTGAAGGGGGGATCCCAAAGGGTAGGATAGTCCTAGTGGCGGGAGGGTGTGGCACTGGCAAGAGCATCTTATCTACTCAATTCTTGTATTATGGAGCCAAATACTATAATGAACCTGGAATCATGATCACCACTGAAGAGAGACCCAAAAGCATTCGTCAGAACATGCTACGCTTCGGCTGGGATCTCAAGGAACTTGAAGACCAGAAGAAAATCGCGATAATTGACGCAGCTTCGCCAAAGGCTAGGATCCCTTCATCGGAAATGTATAAGATCAGCTACTACGACACGAACAGCTTACTTCTAAAGATCTATGAAGCTGTTAACGAGATTAGCGCAAAGAGGGCTGTGATAGACTCGATACCTGGACTTGCACTTAGACTAGAATCAGAGTCAGAAATAAGAAGGGCAATCTCTCAACTCGGCTCACTTCTCTCCGAGCTGGAGTGCACGAGCTTGGTTGTTTCAGAGGTCAACACTCCAGGTAGGCTCGGAAGATTCGGCGTCGAAGAATTCATAGCAGACGGTGTCTTCCTATTAGAGAACAGTATAGTCGGCAGCAAATTCGAGAGAACGCTCTCAATACTTAAGATGAGAGGAACAAACAACAGCAAAGAAGTTCATGGCGTTAAAATCACGGACAAGGGAATGGAGATAATTCCGAAGGGCAAGTAGCCATCTCAAGAGGGCTAGTCTTCTCCTATCTTCTCTAAACTGCCCTTGAATTTGAGTCACACTTTGCCTCGAACATCTCCCTTACCTTTTCCTTTTCTCTATGCTATCTTATAGCACTCTTCCGAAGGCGAGGCATAATCGAACCCAGCTGAAATCATTTATCTCCTTTAGCAACTTGTTCAACCCTTCCTCGTCAACTTTCTCAAAGGCTTCCACTAAGCTTACAGTTTGCTTGAAACTAGATGCGTTTCGGACCTTCTCATCCTTTATCCCGTCAACCGCGCTTTTGGCAAACTTAAGTTCTCCGGCGAGTAGACGTTCTATGACGGCTCTCCTGTAGTTCTGAGCCGCTTCTTCCGCGTTCTCATTCTTCAAATACTCATCTGCAGCCTGCATATGGCAACTAGCTGCCTCTCTGAAATCACCACCCTTTTGGTATATTGAAGCAGCCTCCAAAAGAGATTTTACGGCTTTGTCCCGCTCCCCAGACTTAGTGCTCTCTTTTGCCGCTTTCTGCAAGTCGTCGGCAGCCGCAACATAATACTTCTCTGCATCTTTTCTATTGCTTGACTGAGCGAGTATCTCGGCAGCTTGCTTCAAGCATCTCGCTGATTCATCAAAACGACCTACTTTTTGATATATTGTCGTAGCATTGTTGAAGTCCTGTAAGGTTCCATCCACGTCTTTTACCTGAAGTCTTGTCTCCGCGCTTTTCTCGAAATGCTGTGCCATCAGTATGGATTCACCTAGTTTTCCATATTCCTCAGCTGCTGACCTGAGACCATCTGCGCCGTTTCTGACCATGTTAGCCTTCAGATATGACTCCGTGACTTTAAGGTAAACTGGTATCGCTGCTCTGTGGTCTCCCTTGCTTGTGTGTAACTTTGCAGCCCTAAGATAGGTCTCCCCTGCGAGTTTGGGTTCCTTCAATTCATCGAATTTCGCCGCAGCTTTCTCGAAAAAGTCAGCGCTTTTCTCCTTCTTCTCCTCCTCGTATAACTTCACTCCTTGAAGCAGAAGTTTGGTAGCCTCAGCTTGATCGCCTCGTTCACCTAACATAGATGCAGCTTCGAAGAATTTCTCTGCTGCCGCATGCTTCACTTTCATTGAGAGATACTTTTCGGCCTCATCTTTAAGCTTCTGAATATCATCGCTCATTGGAATTATCCTCCTCACGTACGCGTCCTAGTAGTCAACATTTACTGTGACATCCTACCCCATAAATTAGTGATCCCGCAGACCTAAAAGATAAAATACTAGATAATGGGATATAACTGTCAACCTCAGGAGGAGAGGAAGAATTTGAGTGAAAAATCCCCTTATGAATCTAGAATCTGGCTTAGGAACTATGACAAACATGTTCCGCCAAAGTTGCCTGAGCCAAGAACTCCGTTGAACACTGTGCTTGACGATGTGGCAAAGGAGTTCCCTGACAAAACTGCTGTTGTTTTCTACAAGAGGAAGATAACCTTCCGTGAGTTGAAGGACTACGCGGATAGGCTTGCTACAGCCTTCGTGGCAATGGGAATAAGAAAAGGTGACATAGTTGGACTCCACATGCCTAACCTTCCGCATTATCCGATCACAATGTGGGGCGCATGGAAAGCCGGCGCAGTAGTGATGGGCGTGAGCCCCCTGATGAAAGACAGGGATCTAAGGCATCAACTCAAGGATTCGGGTGCTAAAGTCGTCGTATCCGCGGAAATGTATGTGAAGATGGTCAATGCAATTAAAACTGAAACCAAACTCGAATACGTTATCTCAGCAGGTCTCAGTGACTTCCCGGAGGGACCCCTGCCAAAGCCCAAGGAAATACCAGGCGCAACTCACTTCATTAAACTTATCACCGAGCACAAACCAAACCCGCCAAGTATTCAGATTGACTTAAAGGAAACGCCAGCCTTTCTGCAATATACAGGAGGGACAACCGGGCTACCCAAGGGTGCCACAATAACACACTACAACCACCTCTCAAACATGAATCAATTCACTGCGTGGCTTGGCTTCAAAAGGGGCGTAGAATCGGTTGTTTCTGGTTTCCCCTACTTCCACATAGCAGGCACACTAACATGTACGATGTCGGTGATCAATGCAGCTACACAAGCACTGGTTGTAAATCCAAGGGACCTCCCGCTGATTTTCCAACTCGTCAATGAACATAGACCAACCTTGCTTGCCAATGTAAGCACGCTATATATGCTCATGCTTCGACACCCTGATTTCAAGAAATGTGACTTCAGTTCGGTCAAGTTCTTCATAAGTGCGGCAGCTCCATTTCCGGCGGAGGTCATAAAGGAATTCGAGAAAGCCACAGGCAAGAGAGTTATTGAAGCGTATGGCTTGACGGAGTGTTCTCCTCTCGTAACCTCAAACCCAGTTGAGCATCCCAGAAAAATAGGTTCAGTTGGAATGCCGTTTCCAGACACGGACATTAGGATCGTCGAAGTGGGAACAAGAGACAAGGAAGTCCCATTGGGTGAACCTGGTGACCTACTAGTTCGAGGTCCACAAGTCTTCAAAGGATACTGGAATAGACCTGAGGAAACCAAGAATTCACTGATTGGGGGCGGATGGTGCCGCACAGGTGATGTAGCGAAGATGGACGAAGAAGGGTACATCTACATAGTGGATAGAACCAAGGACATGATCAACGTCGGCGGAATGAAGGTTTATCCTAGAGAAGTCGACGACACGCTGTCTGAGCACCCAGCTGTAATGATGGCTGCAACAGTTGGACTGGTAGATACAGACCGCCCTGGAAGCGAAAGAATAAAGGCATTCATAGTCCTCAAACAGGGCTACGAGGCAACCGAGAAACTGAAGGAGGAAATAGTACAGTTTGTGAAAGACAGGATAGCTCCTTACAAAGTTCCAAAATTCATAGAGTTCAGGAAAGAGCTACCGCTCACGCTGATTGGTAAGGTCGTCAAGGTTACGTTAAGAGAGGAGGAAAAGGTCAAGGGAGCAAAGTAGAACCCACAGAAGACAGGTTCAGGCAGATCTTCATTTCAGGAGCAAGAGAATCTGGTTACAATCTGTGGCTCATGATTCAGAAGTAGATGCTCCTGAAAATCTCTTTTTCTAGGATCAATTTGCCAAAAAAAGTGGATGGGGCTGTTTTTGTGCAAAAGGAAGTGATGCCTTTCACAGACTAGTTGCGGTACTCTAGTTGAGTGTCTACAGTAGTTTGTTCGAGAGTATTGTGACACCAGCTATTGAGCCTGTTCCACCCAAGTTGTGAGTTAGCCCAATTTCAGCTCCGCTGACTTGGCGTTTGTCCGCTTCGTTTCTTAGGTGCCACGATATTTCGCATATCTGGGCGATCCCTGTTGCTCCTATTGGGTGCCCCTTGCTCTTTAAGCCGCCACTTGGGTTTACTGGGATCTTTGCGCCTATCTCCGTGTTACCTTGTTCTATGAATTTTCCTCCTTCGCCTTTCTTGCAGAACCCCAAGTCCTCCGTGTCGAGTATCTCTGTTATTGTGAAGCAGTCGTGCACCTCGGCCAAATTGATATCCTTTGGTCCAATGCCTGCCATTCTGTAGGCTTCCTTGCCCGCCTCAACGGTTGCGTAGAACGTTGTGAAGTCTGGTTTGGAAGCCATGTTGAACGTGTCTGTTGCGAGTCCTAGCCCAGCGACGTAGACTGGTGCATCGGTGTACTTCTTGGCAAGCTCAGCGCGGGTAATTATTACGGCAGCGGCTCCATCAGTGACTGGGCAACAGTCATAGAGTCCAAGAGGAGAACACACCATTGGTGCCTTCAGAGCGTCCTCCAATTTGATGGGTCTCTGGAAGTGGGCGTACGGGTCTAGTGCTCCATTTTTGTGGTTCTTTACTGCGACGTAAGCCATCTGCTGTTTCGTGGTTCCGAAGTCATGCATGTGCCTATTTGCATAGAACGCGAAAACCGCGGGTGCAGTCATTCCCCTAGCGTAGATCGGGTGCATTCCTCTCGCAACGACTCCTTGGAGTGATTCAATTGGAGGAACGTCACGCATCTTTTCCACCCCAAGGGCCAGGGCAACATCGTACGCTCCTGAAGCGACCGCAAAGCAGGCATTCCTAAAAGAGTCAGACCCAGTTGCACACGCATTCTCAAGCCTTGAAACAGGCCTAGGTAGAAAAGATAGCGGCTCAGCAAGTGACGCGCCAGTTAGGATCTCCCGCTTGATTATGCTACCAATACATGTCCCAAGCCACGCTGCCTGTATCTCCTTCTGATCCAGCCCCTTGTCGACGCTCTTAATTGCGTTGAGATAAGCTTCGCTCATCATATCCTCGTAGCTCTTCTCGAACAATTCCCCGAACTTAATCATACCAAAACCTACAACCGCCACTTTATTCTTCAATTCCTTTTCACACCTCTAGACACTAATCACCATCAATTCCCCGTCTATTTCTTGACCTCTCCCGCTTCCTTGATTGGTTTCGCACGGAAACCATATCTAAGTAGACCATCGGCTTCGCCGAATTTTCTGAACACCAGCTCCACAGGCATGTCTATTTTTACTTCCTCTGGCTTGGCTTGCGTCATCGAGACCATTAACCTAGCCCCATCGTCTGTGTCAACTATTGTCATGATCGTTGGTACTTCAAAACCAGGAGGCATGACGTGCTCGACTGTGAAGGTTACTACTTTTCCTCTTCTGCTAATAGGATGATCCACGAATCCTTCAGAGCCCCCGCATTTCAGACAGATACTCCCCATCCTCGGGAAGTTTATGTAACCACACTTCTTGCATTTTAGACCTATGAGTCTATACAGCTGCGGGATCTCTCTCCACAACATTGGTGATGCAATTGACATATCTTATTCTATCCCTCCTGTTCAAGCTGGCACTCCTATTATTCCCTTCAGTTTGCAGTATTGAACATAGTTCAGTACTTCCTTTGATTTCTGGAAATTCTTTACAGAGTAGAGCGCAGTCTTCTTTGCGTCTGCATTGGGCGTTAGTCTTAGGCTGATCGCGTCGCTGCATCCACCGCCATATGACACTATCATCATTCTGTCGTTTGGCTTTGCCTGCTCTACCACCTGAGTCAAACCTATGAAAACGTATGAAGCCCCAGTCTCTCCAAACGCGTTAAAGGTCACTCCTGGCATCAAGTGCGGCATGTCAAATCCGAGTTTCCTCGAAGCGTCAATCCCCTTTGATGGATCAAGACCAAAAGGCAACAACTGCTGTATGACAAACTTGAAGTCCTTCGAAGTCTTCCCGATCCTTTTCATTAGTCCGCTGGCAGCGTCAACTATAGGCTTAGTGTAACCATATTCTCTAGCGAATCTGTCGTCTCCACTGTCGCTCATATACGGGTCACCGCTTCTCCTCCACTTATCAGCAAACTCCGAGGTAGAAGAGTTCACGCCCTCGATCTCTGCGATAACGTTCTCCTTTGCGAGCAAGAGGGCTCCAGCTCCAGCACCTGAATAGAACTCGAGCATGGTACCCGGTGAACCCAGCAGGCTGTCTGCGGCAACGACTAGGCCATACTTTGCTCTGCCCGAGTTTATGAGGTCCATGCAAGCTAGTAAGGCAGAAGTTCCAGCTCTGGCTGAACCACCGAACTCCATCACATTAGCTGAACTCGGCGTGCCAATGTGGGCGGCAACAGTAGACGCGACCATCCTATCTGAGTATGGGCTCGATGTGGTCCCCATATATACGGCTTCAATCTTATCTGGCGCTAATCCAGAGTGTCTAAGAGCGTTTGCACTGGCTTCCGCTGCCATCGTTACGACATCCTCATCAGAGTTCGGGACAGCTTTCTCGACGTCCATCAACGGTGGCGGAAAATTGTCCGCCTTCAGAATCTCGCTCAACTTTATCCTGTAACTGGGCACATAAGCTCCTATACCAATAATGCCAACCATGAAATCTCAATCTCCCTAAGAGAATCAGTTCTAGACATATGGCTATGTTATCCAATCTAAGAAATCGCCTTTATTAACTGTTCTATCTTAGGTAGACATACATAGTCATTTGTCCTATGTGTCCACGTATGGAGCGTGTTTTGGTTCTTGGGGAGGTCAAGGGCATTTTAGTGTGCGCTCCTGAAACAGATAGAACTTGGAGCAATAGAGATGCGACAATCCAAAAAAGCACATGGTAGCACTTAACCAGCGGACAGAGATTACGTCTTCTCTTCAACTCTTCCGCTTCTCCTCGACGGCGTAAATGGCTCTGACGTAGAGTTCTCCTCCACATCTGGGGCATCTACCAACTATCTTCCTAACGTAGTCTCCCCTCTGGAATAACCTACCGTATACATGCTCGCAGCCACGACCATAGCATGCAATGGAAGCCACCATCTCAACCTCAACTCCTCCTTCCCCTTCTTTCTCACTCAACTCACTTCTCTTCCGTTGCGGCGGCGGAGGAGGAAATATCAGCATGATGAACGAAGAAAAGCCCAAGACACATATCAATAAGGGCTTCACATCTGACCACCAAGAACCCTGCATGACATGAGGGAAAAGTAAAAGCAACCCAGCTAGAGCCAACGAAGCCAAAGCAACAATCCTCACCCTCTTAAAGTAGTCCAAGGTGCGTCGACCTCTTTCCAGAGCCTACCAATAGTTTAGCTAAGCAGGCAAACCAATATTGGAGGCGGCTACTTCCTGTTCCTCTCCCCCTGTCACTTCTCTTCCCGCAAGTATCTTGGGTCTATGCGGGGGGAGCTCGATCTTGGCTGCTATCTGAGTGAGTGATATCGTTCTATCTGCAGTGAGTCCCAATTCCCTTGAACACGAATCATCGAAGGACGCAACTTCAACTCTCTTCCCCATCTCTTTTAGCGCCTTAACGGCATACAGATAGTCTCTATCTCCTGCTACCAGTATAGCTACGTCATAGACATTTCTATGACCAAGAACCAGCATGTCAGTGACCAGCATGACATCCACCCCTTTCCCAATTCTCTTGTTCTCGTACTGCATCAGGGGAAGAACCTTCACCTCGTAGCCCACGCGGCGCAAAAAGTTGAAGAACCTCTCATGCCTCGGATCACTCGTACTCGCACCATAGTAGTATGGTCTAACAAGTTTTCGCCGTTCAGCTAGAATCTCCTTCAGCTTTAGATAGTCCACCTCCATACCTTGCCGCTTCTGGGAATAGAATAGATTCTCGCCATCGACGAAAATACA
>JAUQYT010000030.1 GCA_030587605.1 Candidatus Njordarchaeum guaymasense | reverse complement strand
ATCTCCGAGCCGTTGTCGACGTGGGCTCTGTCGATTACAATAGGCACTGTCCTACTGGCGCTCTCTGTCATCGCCTACAGGAGAGACGGACCGATCGATCGATCTGAACTGTTTGCTCCTGCAACTCGTGTTCTTCGAGCCTCTCTGTTGATGGGAGTTCCACTCTTGGCCATCTTGGGTGCATGGCTGATGAGCGGTTCCCTCTTGCTTCTCATGATGGTTGTAATCGCACTACTACCCCCAATGACCGTTCTTTCAAGAAAAGCAATGCCTCTTGAACTGCGTTCATTCGTCCTGATCGTCATCGCAGCTTCTCTATTGCTCCGTCCACAGTTACTATCGACACATCTGGACGGGTGGGATGTCTTCGGTGAGTACTACGTTTTCAATCTGGCACAGTCAAATTCATTCTGGAGTCCGTCTCCGAGCGCTCTTGTGCCTTCCTTTACTGAGGTTTTTCCGTTTACCTATAATGCAATGCTAAGCGTGACTGTGCTTCCAATAATATATTCAAACGTGTTAGGCCTCCCGGGGGAGTGGGTATTCAAACTGGTCTACTACTTGCTGTACTCTCTAGTGCCGGTATGCTTGTATCAGGCGTATCAGAAAAAGTTCGGAAAATCGATGGCTTTCTTGGCTGCGTTCTATTTCATTCTGTTTCCCAGGTTCTATGACGAAGAAAGGAGACAAATGGTAGGAGAACTCTTCTACGGACTATTGATTTTCTTGATGCTACGTGAAGAGGTAGGCCCAAGAAAAAGGCTTGTACTTTCGATTGTCTTTGCAGCTTCACTCGTCGTATCGCACTATTCGCTTTCATATATTTACCTTTTTTCCATTGTCTTTGCCTATTTTTCCATCTCCGTGCTGAAGTCTGTTCGTCGGGATGCGAGGAGGAAGATGATAACTGCGAGTTTCGTTCTGCTGTTCTTTGCGATGTGTTTTTCTTGGAATACTTTTGTTTCGATCTACCCATCGACCCAACTTTGGCGGTTTGCGGGCAACATATACGATTCGTTCCTCGCCGATTTCCTGGACTTGGAAGCAAGAGGAGGAGCGATTTCACATGCGGTCGCTCCGGGGTTGTCGTCCCTCTCTATCCTTCAGGTACTAGACGGCATAGCGGACAGGATCCTCAACGTCTTCATTCTTGTTGGGGTGCTTTTCTTCTTTAGAAGTTATAAACAGAAAGACTTCGATTGGGAATACGCTGCTATGGTTGTAGCAAATGCTTCCATCATGTTGATGGTTCTAGTGGTTCCGCATTTCGGGCCTTATCTGGGGGAGGCTAGGTTTTATCACATCACGCTCTTCTGCTTGGCCCCCATGTGTATTCTCGGGGGCGAGAAGTCCATTAGATTGGCTCTTAAGAAATCTAGAAAGGTAGTCCAGATTCGCTATGTCGGCCTGGTGTTACTGTCCGTTTTTCTGGCAGTAGCGTTCTTGTTTAAGGTGGGGTTCGTCTATGAAGTCGCTGGGGGTGTTCCAACTTTGAAACCAGTTAGCTTCACGGGAATGATAACAAGTGAAGACAATGAGACCAAGGTTCGCTTTAACGAAGCCCATGTTCCAGAACAAGACGTTCTTAGTGCAACGTGGTTGTCTATGATGACCGCAAAGAATTCTGACGTATATGCTGATTATGCGGCGGCCGAACATGTCATTATGGCTTACGCGATGAAAACCTTGGGTTGGAAGCAGACCCTGGCGAACGACACAAAGATAGAGAGTGGCGGCTACATTTACCTGCGGTCTTTGAATGTTCAGGGTATACTCAGAGACAGATCGTATGCGTTGAGCTACTCGGAGATTGCCAAAATCTCTCGTCTGTTGAACATGACAAACCACATATACTCTAACGGGGGGAGTGAGATTTACCAATCCCTTGACCGGCCTGGATCAGGGAGTTCGTGAGGTTCCGATGTCAGGAGAGGATCCCGTTGAATAAGGTCATACTGCTGGGTATCGGTGAAGCGACCTTTGATTTGATACAACCTTGGATTGACAAAGGTGAACTGTCGACCTTCAGGAAGCTGTTTTGCGACGGAACTCATGGAAATTTGCAGCCAACTATTCGATCGATCGAAGAGGTTAGAGCGACATATGGGAACCCTAGTCAGCAAATTGCCGTTTGCGCAGTTGATCGTCAGAGCCTACAACGATGCAGGAGAGGGTCTATCACATGATTGACGCTCGATGGAGACAAACCCCATCGAACCATCAAGATCGTAATTTCCATGGAGCAGAAGACACATCAGTGAACCGGCCATGTGGTAATGCCAGGAGGAAGGTTCAGGTTACTATTGGAGTATGCGTGAAGAACTCCGAGAAGACCATAAGACATGCTATCGAGGGCATCGTAAACCAGGAATACCCCAGTGAGCTTATGGAGATTATCGTTGTAGACGGGGGAAGCAAAGACCGAACGTTGCCAATCTTAACTAGCATTCTCTCAAAGGCCGGAAAACACGCCCAGATTTACTTCGATCAAGGAAGAGGTCTCGGGACGGCAAGACAGATTGTCGTCGACAACTGTCACGCCCCATACATAATATGGGTCGACGGTGACGTTGTGCTGCTTAAGGATTCGGTGAAGAAACATGTGGAATTCATGCAGGAGAATCCCAGAGTGGGCGTCGCGCTAGGAGAATATGTCAACGTTGACGAAACTCTAGTTATAAGTCTCCAGAGCCTGCGTAAGCATGCAAAATACCGGCGGTCCGCGCTACGAGATCTTCCGCCACCCGATCCAACAACCAATGGAGCTATCTATCGAGTTGAAGCAGTAAGACAAGTAGGTGGTTTCGATCAAAGGATCGCTGGTGCAGGAGAGGACTTGGATCTGACCGTGAGAATTTTGCAGAACGGGTGGCGTTTCTGCTTGAATGAGAGAATGAAATTTTATCACTTCTTCAAGGACACTTGGAGCAGCTTGTGGCTTGAACAAGTATGGTTCGGGTATGGCGAGCGCTACCTCAGGTATAAACACAAGGGCTTGATGCCTCTCTGGAGCAAAGCCCCGCCGATATCTTTCGTTGATGGGCTAAGAACGGCCTCCGATGCCTACAAATTAACCTCTGAGAAGAAATCTTTTCTCCTGCCACTGCTCTTCGTTTTCCAGAATATGGGTGTCTGGTACGGATTTGCCAGAGGTCACCTGCGTCAGTATGGAGACCAGGCATCCTGACTGCGTCGGCGCCGAAGATCTATGAACGGTTCAGTCGAGTGGGTGTTTAAACGTGACATCACAACATAAGCCCAATATTGTATTCATAGTAGTGGACTCCCTGCGCTCTGACCATCTGTCGTGCTATGGTTATGGAAGAATCACGACTCCATACCTAGACGCTCTATCTACTAAATCCCTCGTTTTCGAAAATGCAATATCCCCCTCGGGTTGGACCCGTGAATCTTTTTCGTCGATATTAACTGGAACATATCCTTCCAAGAATAGTCACGGCCTCGCGCCAGAAAGATTTCCGACGATTATGGAGGTCTTGCGAGTATGTGGTTACAGGACGTTTGGAATGACCGACAACTTCTTTGTAGAACCACTGTGCAAAGGCCTTGACGAGTTTTGCTATCTGACTCGAGGCTCGGTGGCTAAGATGGCATGTTCAAGGAATCTTAAACAATTCCTTCGGCTCACGTACGTTGCTGTGAAACAGAGAACTATCTCAAACATTCAGAATCTTTTCAAAAACGTAGTAGCGAAGACATGGCTCTACAAAAACTACAAGAGAGGCCCTTTCTTCATGTTCATGGATTACTCCGCTCATTGGCCCTACAACCCGCCAGAACCATTCCTTAGTCGTTTTCTGAAAGGCGTATCTAAAGAAGAAGTCAGAAACGTTCGGAGGGATGTATACGAATTGATCGCTGATATGTCAAGAACGAATGTATCTGTATTGGAAGACTTGTACGATGGTCAAGTAAGCTACTTCGACAGTTGCTTGCAGGAGCTTGTGGAACACCTGAAATCTCTGGATCTATGGGACAACACTTTGTTGATACTCACGTCCGACCACGGTGATCTCCTAGGGGAACACGGTCTCCTACACCATGAGTTTGTCTTATATGAGCCATTGATAAAAGTCCCCCTGATTCTGAGGTTTCCAGATCTCTTCCCTGGAGGAAAGAGATACCCGGGTCTGGTGCAAACGCTGGACATCCTGCCAACATTGATTGATTACTTAAAAATTGATTCGATGGATCTGTCTAAGGAAGTGCAGGGCAAATCCCTACTAAGACTCGTGATCGGAGAAGATCAAAGGGAATTTACCATCTCCGAAAGATCGGATTGGTCACCAAACGTAGACCAATCGAGACGGAAAATAGCCTATCTCAAGAAGGTATACCCGAATTTTGATTGGGAGAAGTACGTCCACGAGATCATTGCTCTGAGAACGGAAAGATACAAGTACATATGGTCCTCGGAAGGAAGACATGAACTGTATGA
>JAUQYT010000028.1 GCA_030587605.1 Candidatus Njordarchaeum guaymasense | reverse complement strand
GAGGAATGCAGTAATGTGAGGACGCGTCAAGCAGACTATAAGTATGAATAAGAAGCCAATTATGACTCCACCAATCACGTCCCCAGGGTAGTGAACCCCAAGGTATATCCTCGAGAGGCCAATCATGAAGATCAAGAACGGGGATAGGAAATACAGCACCTTCCTCCTGATTCTTAGGGCGGTCCAAGTCCAGAACGTTGTCGAACTCTGAGCATGTCCACTTGGAAAGCCATGTGAAATGTCCGTCTTGTCGATGATCCGGTACGCAGCCAGCGGCCGATCCATGTTGAACAACATCTTGGAGAAATAATTTACGTAGGCGCTGAAGAGTATAAGATAAGCCAGGAAGACTGCTCCTTTCTTGTGGAAGCACCAATAGACGACGCCGATCAAGACTATGTAGAAGAAGTCTTCTCCAAGTAGCGTGAAGAAGATGAACAACCAGTCAAATGTTGGCGAAAGCGCTGCCTGTATAGCTGAAATCAGACTTGTGTCAAAAAGCCAGCTCACATGAGGTCACTTGGGGCTAGGCTATGCCCCAAAGTTGCTAATATTGCTTATGCAAGGCACCATGCCTATCCCATGGATTCACGAGACTTCCGCTCTTCCTAGTGCAATCGGTTGTTCTGAACTTTCATCCACGCGTCTCTGCCGCTCTTTTCTGGAACTTCGTCTTTGATCTTGGCTAACGTTATTGCATCATTCGGGCATGCGCTGGCGCAGAGCCCGCACCCTATGCACAGATCGCCGTTGAATACAACCTTCTCGTCGGAGAGATCACTCTTGTGCCCGAAGTGGAACGTCAACGCCTTGAACGGACATATCCTCACGCAACTCCTACACTTCTTGCACTCTTCATAGTTAACGACCGGTTGATAGTTTGACTTCGTGAATGCTCTTGGGTTTCTTAGTAGTGACAACCCACGCAGTATGCCGCAGCAGCATGTACAGCAGTTGCAGACGAAGGTGACATCTTGTTGGCTATTGTTGGTGGTGTGCACGAGCCCCTTCTTCTCACACGACTCTAGGATCTTCTGCGCTTCACTCTTCTCAATGTAATGCCCTACCCCTGACTCAACAACCCAATCGGCAAACTTGTCGAAAGTCAAGCAAACCTCGACAGGTCTGTCGCATCCTTTATTCGCAGTTCTACAAGCGCAATTCATTAGACCAACTGAACTCGCATTCTTGATGTACTCACTTACTCGCTCGAACGGAAGAACTTCGACTTGAGGAGCGAAATTCTTCTCGACAGGGATGACTCTAGCCCATGGGTACTTTGACGATCCGATCTCGTGACCCCAACCATCGGCGTAGTAGCGTTCGACCCAATCGGATACTTCAGCCTTATCCTTTTCAGGAACCCTAGGGTCTGCGAAGTAAGCTTCAAAGGCGCCTGGGATCATGGGAATCATCGCATAGTACTCGGTGCCAGTCCTTCTGCTCCTACTCTTGTAAATCATTCCTCGTTTAACCAAGCCTTCGAAGATTTTTCTCACCTTGGTCTTATCTATCCCAGTGGTCTTCGAGAATTCCTCGACGGTCCTGGAATCCATGTATGGTATATTGAAGTTGATGAGGATCTTTGCCTCTTCCTCAGTGTATAGTTTCTTAAGAAACTTCATGATTTCCTTGCTTTTCGGGAGACCAATGGGGAAATTATCCATCTTCTGGCGAAGCTTCTCGTAAACATCCTCGCTACTCTTGCCGCTACTCATGGAAAAACAACACACTCCACATCTCTCAATATGAATCCAGAAAAACCTAGTTCTGTTAGGTGTGACCGACTATGCGTAGCTAGCTTACTTCGATTCTCTTTCCACCTACACTTAAACTTAACTATGTTGAGTTCATTCATACACCTCAGTTAGAAGTATCTTAAGTCAACATGTGACAGTGGACCTGGCAATCTAGGCACCTGACGTCCCCCTCAAATAAAGGAGAATCCACAAAGATTTCCAAGAAGCCTCCTATACTACACAGAATAGAAATCCAATTCCCGATCCAAAGGTTCCGAAAAGAAGAACTAAAATACGCACACACGGAGTGGGGAACCCTTGTCAACCTAATTGGCCTTAACTTCTACCTCTTGTGACTTGAGAAAAGCAGACAGTTGCTTTATCAGTCTATTCTTTCCAGGCATATCGTAGTTACATAGAAGTACGCTGAAGCTGAGCGGGTCTTCAACTATGGCGTTCTCCAGAGTTTTCGAAAGTAAAGGAATTGCAGGCTCAAAGCTTTCCGGGGAATCCACTTCAGCGATAACGAGGAACCCCTTCCGAAAATAAAAGATCAACTGATGGCTTTCGAAACGAAGCGTCTTGAAATCCTGTTTGCCAGCATTTGCCTGCGCAATGAAATCTCTGATTGCCTTTGAGAGGGGACCAGACAAGAACCCGTCTTCAAGTCCGTCAAATCGACCTCTTTTCCCATAAGTGCTATTGACCCAACGAAGAATACGCGTGCCAAAGGGGTCAAATAGCCACAATGCTCTAATCAACTTCTGTCTCCTCTGTACACGTCCACCCATTATGATCAGTGCTACGTGTGAGCGGGGAATTCATGTTTTGTCTCACACATGTCCGGATGAGTACCCCGCAGACCAATTCCTATGATCCTCGGATTATTTGCCGGCCAACTTGGGCAAAGCTGACAACTTTAGACGCAATGCTCGCAAACTCAGGTGTCAACCCGAAACCAATTGGGCCCTCACTGACCTTTCCTCCAACAACAAGCATCACGGGGATCGAGAACGACTTACATATGGTTCGCAGAAGCTCCGTTGCTCCATGAACAGTCTCCCGATCTGATGATTCTAAGACAACCACAGCAGCCACAGCCCCCTGCAAGTAGCTAGCCTCAAACCCCAAGGTATTCCTGTTACCCATCGAAAGTATCCAGAAAACAACCAGACCCTCCTTGATGTCCACGATCCTAGAGCCCAGAACTCGACCGACTTCACTGTCAAGATCACCTTCTAGGTACTCTCTGCGCTCTTCGCAGCTTTCTAAATGTCCGACACCCCAGCTGCCAGTCCTCCTGACCTTTATTACTACGACCTTATGCATCGTCTTGCCCGAAGACTCATAGGTCCGCGGGGTATTACGGTCCACCGTTGACTCTGACAACATCTCCTAACACCTCAATCGACCCATGCTTCTCACAGCTGTTACAATGAACAATATGGCAGAAGTGTTTAAATATGGTCAAAAATACCACAAGACTGGGAGAATATTGAGCCCGATATGGGATTTTTGACCAAAATTGGCGCTATTTCTAGATTGGGAGACCTAATCTGCTCCCATTCCGCTGGCTACGCCCGAAGGATTCGCATTTTGGGAGAAAGGGTGAACCATTTTCAAGGAAGCTTTCGGATATCCTTGAATTCGGTTCAAGCCCCACATCGCGATCGGTTTCCATGAATATTATCTCAGGTAATTTTTCACCTTGTTTCCTTAGAAAATCTTTAATAGTATGTAACCCAAAATAGCAAATAGGAGAAGAATACTGGAGGGCTAGAAGAGGATGAAAGAGTTCTTCATAGAATACAATAGAATAGTTCTCTTCGCCGCCTTGCTGACGGTATTACTAATGGCATCATTACTCGGTGCTCCCGCAGCGGCCAGGCCTGAAGCTGGCTTGCCGTACTAGATTGTCCAAGTCACGCAAGGCTCCGGAGCTAAACCGAAGAGGGTCCTTCGTACTCGCGAGCGAGGCCCTCTTCATCCTTTTTTTGAGGGTGGTGAACACCACTGTCTTTAGTCGGTCTGTCAGATCTCACGGCAAAGCTTCAAAACGTTTTACGAAGTTGAGTTCGCCGCTGGAGCAGCTCCACTTTTGCCTAACCTCGTCCCACTTATCGTACAGACGGAGTATGGATCTACTCCCCATGCTTTGAAATCTGTTTGAGTGGGCTACGACCCTAATCTCATTAATTCCTTTTATCATATAGTTGAACTTGGCTACATCCTCCGATGTTGACTTGATCGTGAGAAGAAGACCATTGTTAGTTCTACTCAAAATGTAATACGGCAGATAACCTACGGCATACAACATTTCTTCGACGTACTCTTCTTCACACTCGATGAGGTAGAGACTCAGATTACTTAGACCGAGACCAGAATAAGTCAGATAGGGATAGATAACAGATTGAGCCTTCTCCCCATCATGTGACTGCTCGGACGACCGTGTCAACCGCTCAATTCTTCTGGTAACTGTGGGTCTCGACACAACGTACCCAAATTCTCTGAGGCGGTTCCTAATACTGTTATGTGACGAAAACGGATTGGCCGCAAGTATTGTGGCAATTAAGAAGTCCAGTCTTTGAAACCTAATTGGCTGGAAGGAGTACTGCATCTCTGCAGCCTTTTTCAATATCTCCTTATTCTCTCTGACGAATTCGAAGAAGCCATAAGTCCATAGCTGGGGATCAAAAAACCAGCGCTTTCCGTCAAAGAACTCAAAGTTGGATCCTGTTGAAATGGACTTGATCTCGGTTATTTCTAGGTCTCGGAAGAACTCTCCTTTTAGCTCGTTCAGGCTCTCTCTAAATTCGTGGAGTTCTCTGTCTTGGTTTGGGATTGCAAAACTTGCCCAATTGCTTCCTTCATAGACGTCTCCATTCAGGCTCAGTGTAAATGGAGAGTTGTCGAAAAGCAGTCTACGCAGATATTCAGTGCTACCGCTGTGCTCTCTCATGACAGTGAAGAAAACCATGAAGTGTCTCAATTTGAATGCGGAGTAGTCAGGATGCCCCCAAAGGCTAAATAGATCCGATTCTTGCATAGAGCGGTATGCGCTCGATACTGCCTGGGGGGTTACTCCGAGCTGCTCAGCGATTTTGGTAAATGATTCTCCTGGGTTCCTCATGAATACGTCCAAGTACGTCTTCTGTTTCCTAGGAATCCTCTTTTCTTCCTCATAGAAGCAGGTTATGAGCGCTCTTCTTACTACTTCAGCATTTGTCAGTCTGTATTTCCTTATACTGTTCAGTCTCGAGATCAAAGCTTCTCTGAGACCCCGTGTGATAGGTGTGGAGAATGGGTCGAAATATGTGAGGATGAGCCTCTTCATGAGTTGTGGGTTAATCATCATATGTTCTTGTTTCAGTTGCGGGTTGTCGCATCTTGCTAGGTAGATCCTTATCAGTGCGAAGAGCACTTGGAGTTCCTTGCTTTCGACCTGAGGGAAAAGATTGTCATATAGATTCAATTGCTGCGATAAGGATTCGAGCAGTCTTGAGTCTTCAACCTTCTCCTGGCCACTCATTTACCTGCCCCATGCCCCAGTGTTCAACCACTCAGTAAGCAGTGAGGTGCTAATAATCTTCGTTTCGATCTTTAAATTGATTATGGTCAATTTAATTTGGTTCACTACTCAAAGAAAATTAACTATTGCGTCAAAAAATGTAGAGCGGACGAACACTAAGTAAAACTGCAACCTGATGACTTAGGAAGATCGCTATGACACTCGGTCATTCTATCTTCTTTCTCTATCAAAAACCAACACGCCATTCGAATGCAGTTTTAATGGTGGCAAACCTTTTTTAGAAACGTTGTCTGTTATATGAAATGTCATATTCAGGTGGTGTCCGAGTACATGCGGCTGTCTGGTAAGGCTGCGCTCCTCATTGGGGCGGGAAAAGGTTATGGGCAAGCTATCGCGTCTGCTCTTGCTCGCGAAGGTGCTGACGTCGCCGTCGCGGATTTCCAAGAAAGCATTGCCGAGGAAACCGCCAAGCTTGTCGAAGAGCAAGGAAGGAGATCACTCGCCATCAAGGTGGATCCACGTTCTGCTGATGAAATCGAAACCATGATTCGCCAAGTAGTCGATGAGTTTGGCAAGATCGATGTCTTGGTCTTCAATTCAAGCGTTGCGACATCAGCCCAAATTGTCGAAACAGGAGAAGAAGACTGGGATCTTAACATGGACTTCAACGCGAAAGGCGTTTTCATCTGTTGCAGAGGCGTAGCGAAACGTATGGTTGAGCAGGGAAGTGGCAAAATTGTCAATATCTCATCCATGTATGGAAAATCAGGTGGTCTGCTACTCGGTGCATACGCTGCATCCAAAGCGGCAATAATTGGATTCACGCAATGTCTGGCAGTAGAACTAGCTGAGCACGGAATATGCGTGAACGCTATTTGCCCTGGCATCGTTGAAAGAAGAGAGTTGGAACTGGCTGCTAACCTTAAAGGCATGTCTCCAAGCCATGTTGAGGGAGAAGGATTCTCGGCGTCTCCTGAGAGAACGATAGGCGAACCAGACGAGGTAGCCAAACTTGCCGTCTTCTTGGCGTCCGATGATTCCAACTCCATGACCGGACAAGCGCTAAACATAGCCGACGATGAGGTCACCTACTTGCGCTCATTGACAATATCTAGGTAGATCAACTGTCCACCTCTGGGGATTATCGTTTGTCTGTCTACTCGTCATTCCAAGTTTTTTTCGTGATGACGTAAAGCTAAAGTACTAGCGACCATCATAACAGAAATCAACCCCCAGCTAGCACATCAGAAGAGGGCAATCAGATTGCTCTTCTCATCTAAATGGTCACCATGTTTAGATTCCGCAATTCATGGAGGAATTGAATGTGTCAAGCAAGATTAGAGTGATGCAAAAGGACGAAGTGAAGACTTTCATGGAGGGTGACGAACTCTGCAGGCTCTACGTCAAGACAAATGAGATTGTTTTTGGGACCTCTACCCTTGAACCTGGAAAGAAAGGCACCGTCGACTCGGGACACAAGAATGGCGAAGAGATCTTCTACGTAGCCAAAGGCAGAGTGATCTGCAACTTCCCAAAGAGCAAAGTCAAGAAGGAGTTGAATGAAGGCGACATCGTCATCATTCCTAAGATGGAACCCCATGAACTCCATAATGCAGGCAAGACTGAGGCATTAGTGGTCTGGAGTCTTGCGCCTCCAGATTAGAAATTAGGAATCTAGAAGTCTTCAATGGTATGGAATGATGGAGGTTTGCTCGAATTTGGGTGGCAACTATCTGTTGAGTGTTGACTCTGGAACAACTGCTACGAAGGTCTCACTCTTCAATGACAACGGTGAACTGCAGGCAATCTCAACACAGGAATACAAGCTTATCACTCCCAGCGCTTTGGCAGTAGAGATAGAACCAGAGACACTGTGGAACGCTTTCAAGACCGGAGTCGGTGAAGTTGTTAAGAAGGCAAAGGTGAATGCTAGGGATGTAACCGCACTAGGTATCTCAGCTCAGGGAGAGACACTGATCCTAGTGGACAGAAAAGGGAAGCCTCTCAGAAGGGCGATCTCGTGGATGGATAACAGGGCCCAAGAGGAAGCTGAGACTCTCGACAAGGAATTTGACAACGGAGAAAGCTACAAGATAACTGGTCAAGTGAAACTTGTTCCCACATGGCCAGCATCAAAAATCCTCTGGATCAAGCGCAACGAATCTGAGAACTTCAAGAAAGTCTACAAGTATCTGCTAGTAGAAGACTATCTGATCTACAGGATGACTGGGAAATTCGCTTGCGAGGGCTCACTAATATGTTCAACATGTTACTGGAACATCATAACTGAGAAGTGGTGGGACGAGATGCTTGACTACTTGGGTGTATCCCAAGATCAGTTACCGGAGATCAGGCTGTCTGGCGAAGCCATAGGGGAGCTGACTATAGATGCCGCATCAGACCTTGGACTCTCAACGAAGACAGTCGTATCCATGGGAGGACTAGACCAAGCTTGTGGAGCTATTGGAGTTGGAAACATTCGACAAGGAATGTTCTCCGAGAACACGGGGGCAGCGCTGGCAATTTGCGCACCTGTTGATAAACCGATCTTCGACAAGCAAGGACGGATGCCGGTGCACTACTTTGCGATCCCTCACCGATACATGGAACACACATTCACAACTGGCGGAATGGTTCTACGCTGGTACCGAGACATGTTCTGCCAGCAGGAGATGAACGTCGCTTCCCTATCAAAAGTAGACCCGTACGACATAATTGGACAAGAGGCTAGCCAAGTTCCACCTGGCTGCGAAGGACTCGTAATGCTACCACACCTCCAAGGGGCAATGGCTCCTGAGGCTAATCCAAAAGCCAAAGGAGTATTCTACGGGTTCACACTAAAGCACACAAAGGCCCACTTCGCTAGGGCGATCATGGAGGCGATTGCATGCATCGTTCGAAGGAACATCGATGTCGTCGAGGACCTAGGAATCAAGGTGAAAGAAATCAGAGCTCTAGGGGGAGGTGCGAGGTCTCGCGTTTGGAAACAGATAGAAGCAGACTTGACGAAGCGACCAGTGGTCACAACGATGAACGAGGAAGCCGCATGTTTAGGAGCCGCGATACTCGCAGGCAAAGCCGTCGGCTTGTACAAGAGCATTGAACAGGCTTCTGAAAGGATGATTGCGGTAAAAGAACGATTTGAACCAAATCCACAGAACTTTGATGTCTACGACAACAGCTATGAGAAATACGTGAAGTTGTACACTGACCTATGTGATCTGTTCTCAAGAGAAAAAGTAGCCGAGTGAAGTATGCATCCCCCTCACTTTTCAATGATCGGAGATTCATTGGCGTATCTCTTTAAGTACGGCTTTCACTTGCTCACTTAGAGTTCCTTGTGATACGAATTTCTTCTCGAGCATTGCTCCACCAATAGTGAATGCCCATACGCCTAAGTCTACCATTTCACGCACGCGCTCAAAGCTGTCGATGCTTCCTGCGATTATCAAGGGTATTCTTACGGCTTTTTTCACTGAGGTTATGAGTCTTTTGACATCCCCGTCGTAGCGGTACGCAAGTAGATTTATCCCGTCAGCCCCCATTTTCTCAACTTTCTTGGCGTCGTCAACGATTTTACTAATGGTTCCTCTTAGGAGACAGGGGTGCCCGATGATCTTCCCGATGTAGGGGAAATACTTGATCCCGCTTCCTTTTACCAGGGGTAAGGTCTGCTTGGGATATGTTCCCCCGATCAAGTAGTCTACTCCGAGCTCGAGCGCAACTCTCGTCGATCTGAGATTCTCCTCTTCCGATCCGCTCACGACCTCAAGGAAAGTCTTCATCCGTTGCTTCTTCATCATCTCAACTAGTTCCATTAGTTTCTCTTTCGGTAACCCTATGTCCTTGAAGCCAATGCATTTTACTCCAGTTCCTTTCGTCTCCTTGAATACTTCTATCGCGTTGGAAATAGTCATATCACTGTGAGTCAGCATGAAAATGAATTCAACCATCTTCAGTCAAACCTCCTGAATCGTATCTCACAACACAGACGTGTCAATTCGGCAATAACCAGAACGGGATTCGAACAAATAAAGGTTGGCTGGAGACTCTTGTCTTGTCTCCGCCTTTCGGAACCCAGTTATTTCTCGAATTCTATGGCGATGACTCTCGCTGGCGAACCGCCGATGCCGACGATCTTTAGAGGAAGCGCCACTATGAAGACTCGCTCCTGACTGACTTGATCCAAGTGGTCTAATGTCTCGATAATTGGGATCCCATGCTCCAAGATTGCTGCATGCGCACCAAACGAGAATATGATATGTTCATCGCTTATCCCGACGCACTTTACGCCCTTTTCTATTAGCCAGTTTGCTGCTTCAGCTCCGATCAAGGGGATGTCTGGGATACTCCAGTCAGTGTAGAATAATACTATGTCTCCCTTCTTTATCTTGTTCTCTAGCGGCTTCATGTCTTCAACGTTGAGAAGTTTCCCTGTAACACCCATCCTCTCGGCTCTCTCTCTGACTTTCTCCATGTCCTCCTCCATTCCGACATAACTCATGTTAACGATAAGTCCTTCTCCGACAATGGCTTCGACAGGTATTTCACCGATTGTCTTGCCTCCCTTGAACATGTACTGGTGGTATGGTGCCTCCATGTGTGTCCCGAGGTGACTCCATATTTTGATATCCTCAACTAGACAGCGGTCAGGAACATAGATGTATGGATCTACTTCAATCAGCTTGTCTCGAATGTGTGCTCCCCATTGATCATCCTTCTGCCAATTAGGATCCTTCGCATCTATGGTTTCGCTAAGGTCGACTATACGCTTGATCTTCAAAACTCCATTCACCTCCTAAACTATCAGATTAGTTGGTCTCCTAGAAAAACAGGTTTGTGTGTGAGAATCAGTCTCTGGGGCAGATAATTAAGGTTTCTGCAGAGAAAGTTCGTGCCAATCTGCCTTAAGCAAGTGTTTCTCATTGAGACAAGGCAGCGATTCAAAGACTCTCCATGGAAAGTCTACATCTGCTTCAATAGTAGCAGAAACGTATTGCGCAACACTCAACAGACGTTGGGACTGCTTTTGGTGATCTTCCTCTTCCCAAGGCGCGAACCGACAGCGCGCTGACGAAGAGGAATCATGTTAGTCATAGTGTCATCACGCCAGTCGAGCCTGCTAGGTCGACTGAAACAAGATACGACGAGGTATACAAAAAAGCAGGGCTGAAGAGGAAAGTAAAACTACAGCTTAGAATACTTGCTTCCTCCCACCCTAGCAGCTATTCACTATTTTTCTTCGAACTCTACAGCAAAAACCCTCCCTGGCGTGGCACTGAGTCCAACGATCCTCAGCGGAGCTGCGACTAGGAAGAGTCTCTTGTCAGCAACCTGATCGCAGTTTGTCATGCCTGTCACGATTGGGATGCCGTTCTCGAGAAGCGCTGAGTGTCCTCCCAAAGACAAGATTATGTGTTGTTCAGCCACTCCAACGCACTTGACGCCTTTGTCTACGAGCCAGTGGGCAGCCGTCGCTCCGATCAAAGGCACGTCAGGGATGTCAAAGTCGGTGTAGAAGAAAACTATGTCACCTTTCTTTATCTTCTTGTCCAGTGGCTTCATGTCCTCTTCAGTGAGGAGTTTTCCGGAGACACCCATCCTCTCGACTCTCTCTCTGATCTTGTCCATGTCCTCTTCCATGCCGACATAGCTCATGTTGATGACGATCCCTTCGCCTGCAAAACAGTCGATAGGCATCTCGCCTATTGTCTTACCTCCCTTGAACATGTACTGGTGGTATGGCGCCTCGATGTGGGTTCCAAGGTGGCTCCAAATTGTTATGTCCTCCGTCAGGCAACGGTCAGGGACATATATGTATGGGTCAACTTTGATCAGCTTGTCCCGGTCTTGGGCTCCCCATTGATCTTCTTTCTGCCAATTAGGATCCTTTGCGTCAATAATCTCAGTCATATCCACTATTCGCTTTATCTTCACTATATCTACCCTCCAATTGTCAAACTCTCTTCCTTACTAGTGAAAATAGTACATGGAGATTTCTGTCCTTTAACAATAATAAGGTTTCTAGGAAGAGAGGCAAGTCCTGAAAATAATGCTCTCTACTTTACTGTGATTATTCCGCCTGAGACGTTTATCGCCTGTCCTGTGATGAACTCAGCGTCGTCCGAGGCCAAGAATACAACGGTTTTGGCTACGTCCTCAGGTTGCTCCAGTCTACCGCAAGGCGTGAATTCTGCGAATTCCCGATCAAGATCTTCTGGTGTACGTCCATCCGCTTCGAGATCACAAAGCCATTTTTTCTCTCTCTTCTGCATGTCTGTCTCAACCATTCCGGGACAGATTGCATTCACCGTGATATGGTGCGGTGCCAACTCTAAAGCTAGGCTTGCCGTCAAAGCGATAACCGCAGCTTTAGATGCGTTGTAATGAGCGTAGTACTTTGAACCAGTCTTCCCGGCCACTGAGGCGATGTTAATGATCCGCCCGCCTTCGCCGCGTTCAATCAGGTATTTAGCCACATTCTTGGCGCAGAGGAACTG
This sequence comes from Candidatus Njordarchaeum guaymasense, assembly GCA_030587605.1. Lineage (GTDB taxonomy): Archaea > Asgardarchaeota > Njordarchaeia > Njordarchaeales > Njordarchaeaceae > Njordarchaeum > Njordarchaeum guaymasense. The sequence continues at coordinate 14,808 of JAUQYT010000028.1, read as the reverse complement.
TCCTTTGGCGTTGACTTTCATATTGAAATCCCAGTCCTTCTCCGTCAAGTTGACTACGGGCGCCATACTTGAGACACCAGCATTGTTAACAAGAATATTGATTTTACCGAACTCTTCAAGTGTCTTCTTAACCATCGCTTCAACATCGCGGCTCGAAGTAACATCGGTCTTCACAGCTATCGCTCTTCTGCCTAGGGACTCCACGTCAGAAGCAGTCTTCTTTGCCGTCTCTTTGTTTAGTTCAGCTACAACTATGTCAACGCCTTCCTTTGCCAAGGCAAGCGCAATAGCTCGTCCTATGCCAGCTCCAGCTCCTGTCACTATGGCAACTTTTTCCTCAAGTCTCGCCATCGCCAAGCAACCTCACTCAAACCAAAACCCAATAATCTCATTTTCCTAGTATGCGAAATCAATGGATAAATCTCTTACTATGAGTTCCAATGTGCCGGCGTCTTTTCAGGGTACTCCGATCATGTGCTGTTTCCAAGAGTACCATGCAACATCTTCTGGCGGCAGAGAGAAGTCATCCTTCAAAGGAAGGCACATGAAGGAGGTCGGGAAGAACCTGAAGAAGCCGCAAGGTCTAAGTGACGAACTTATCCTTCCATCATACTTGCTGGCGAGAACCATGTGTAGAGCGCAGTCTCTTGCCTCGCCATCTTTAACCAGATCTTCTATAAGAGATCTGACGTAGGCTTCCCTTTCGGGACCTTGTAAGTTTTCCGACGTGAACAGGTCACCGATGACCCAAGTGCTGAACATCTTCCCGAAGAATTTCATTCTATAGACTGATGCGTTAGCTCCGCAAACAATTCTCCCAGACTTCTCAATCAATCTGGCGACAGGTGACACGGACTTAGGTGCATCCTCAATCATCCAATCTAGTCGCTCCCTTGAATAGGGGTAGAAAAGAGGCATCATACGCAATGAACTATTTAACGCTTCGAGGTAAGCATCACATTCGCCGTTATCACCACAATCGACTTGTCGAGATCTCGCTTGACTTCTTATTAGCCTGCACCTTCTCGAAGTTATCCCAGAAACCACCGCCATAATTGGAGCCCCAAGATTCATTGGAAAAGGAAACTTCTTGACAGCACGTCGCATTCCCCCACTCCTGGCATGCACGTAGAAGTACCGCGCATCCTTGAACCCGATTCTCCTATAAATGCGAGCTGATTTCCCAAAAGGATTAGCATAGAGAAACACGGCAGAACAACCCTTCTTCATGCTCTCCTCAATTGCCATCCTCGTTAACTCGGTGGCTACTCCTGCTCCTCGCCACTTAGGTAATGTCATTACGTCATCAATAAACCCTACAACCTGTTTTCGATCATTGATCAACAACCTAGTTTCACTAAGGACCAATGACCCCGCAATTTCCTGAGTATCGCGATCCTCTGCAACGAATATCCCAGAAGGGTCGAAGTTAGGCATTCGAAGATACATCCACTTCCACTCCTGCAAGGTCCGGTAGCCCTCGAAGCAAGTGTTGTACAGTCTAACAAGATATCTAGCGTCATTGTCCGCAAACCTTCGAAAGAGGAACCCCATGTGATGCACCCGCAACTTGGACGCAAGACTTCTGCAAGAGAGTTCAGAACAGTTTGAAGCGCTGATGACTCAGAACTTTGTGTACGCTCACTTAAAGCTTCGCGTTCGCAGTTACCATGCATTAGTCTTTTATATTTGAATATTATAAGCATAGTAAAAGAAGGTGATTTAATGCCAACAATCGGAGAACAAATAAAATCCATGGCAGCGAAGTTCAAGGCAGATCAGGCAAAGGGCTGGGACAGAGTCCTCCAGATATCGGTCACAGGTCCAGGAGGAGGAACCTGGCACTTCATCATAAAGAACCAGAAATGTGAAGTGAAAGACGGAGAGTTTCCGAGCGCCAACATGAAAGTCACAACCGACGTCGCGACATGGAACGCAATGACCGCAGGAAAAATGAGCGGCACAAGCGCATTCATGTCCGGAAAACTCAAGGCGCAGGGACCAATGGCTGACCTGATCAAGACAGGCAAAGTCTTCCCAGGCATGTTCTAGTGCAAAAGTAACAGCTTGGAACCGACGCATGAAGAGAGAGGCATCGTCTTTCCTCCAATATTTCTTCTCTTTTTTAATGTCGCCTAGAGGGAGAACCAAATCAAGAAGAGAACACCCCGAATTGTGTTATCTCTAGACACCAGAATCTAATTTGGCGCAACTGCCCAGATCATAGATGTCGGCCTCCGGGCTAACTGCCGCCAAGGAGTCGAGGAAACACCAAACTATATTTATAACCTGAAATATCTGCTAGTGAGGAACGCGCGTCAGAAAAGCATGTTATTCTCACTAGAAAGCCAGGAGAGACTGGGAACTCTTGAGCGAAAAACTTGCTTTACACGGAGGAAAACCTGTTAGGACCAAGATTCTTCCATTTGTGCCCGAACAAGCAGACATCGGTCCAATGGAGATCAATGCAGCTGTAAAGGTTCTCAGGTCAAAGAAGCTTTCGCAGTTAAGCGGTGAAGAAGTTGCCAACTTTGAGAAGGAGTTTGCAGAATACTACGGGATAAAAAACGCTATCGCCACAAGTTCTGGAACAACGGCCCTTCACGCTGCCCTAGCAGGTCTAGGTGTTGGCCCTGGAGACGACGTGATCCTACCACCGTACACTTTCATGGCAACCGCGAACGCGATTCTTCACCAGAATGGTGTTCCAATATTCGCTGACATTGATCCCGAGACTTGCACGATCTCCGCCAAATCGATCGAGGAGAGGGTCACGAAGTACACGAAGGTAGTCATGCCAGTTCACATGGTAGGTAACCCGGCTGAAATGGACGACATACTCAAGGTCGCAAGAGAAAAGAACCTGTTTGTAGTAGAGGACTGCGCTCAGGCAGGAGGTGGTGAATACAAGGGCAAGAAAGTTGGAACGTTTGGAGACATAGGGTGCTTCAGCTTCTACTTGAACAAGAACATAACGGCGGGCGGAGAAGGCGGCATGGCAATAACGAACAACGATGCCCTCGCTGACAAGATTCACTCAATAATCAATCATTGCCGCGTGAAAGAATCTCCGTACCCGAATGTCCCAGCCCACAATGTGTACTGGGGAATCGGATACAACTACCGCATGACAGCAGTCCAAGCCGCTATCGGAAGAATACAGTTGAAGAAACTTGACAAGCTTAATGAAGTGAGGCGAAGAAACGCGCAATTTCTCGCAAGGGAACTATCTGGTGTAGAAGGAGTGAGTGTTCCTTCAGTCCGACCCTATGTAAAGCATGTTTACTGGGCATTTAGTATTAGAATACTGCAAGAGAAGATTGGCGTCACAAGGGACCAGTTCAGTCAGGCTCTTCTAAAAGAAGGGATAAAAGCTGAAGGCTACTGTCCCATCCCAGTTCATCTCCAAGAAGTCTTCAGGAAAAAGGTGGGATATGGCAACACGCACTATCCCTTTGACTCACCTCTCTATAAAGGTAAGGTCGAGTACAAGGAAGGACTTTGCCCCTCAGCCGAGAAGCTTTCCAAGGAAGATCTCCTTCTACCCGTATACCCGACTCTAACCCAGAATGATCTAAAGGACGTGGTTCACGGGGTCAAGAAAGTGGCCACATTTTTGAGGGCCTGAGAATACTTTTCTCTTGCAAGAGGAGGACGGAGGGAAAAACATGAGGAAGATTGTTGTTGGGATAGCTGGAGCAGGTTTCTCAGCTGAGCGGCACGCAGCTGGGTTTAGAGCGCTCCAGATGGTTGAGATTGGCGGCGTTGCTGGGCTTAAGGAGAGTAAGAAGCAGACTGAGGAATTCGCTAAGAGAATCGGAGCAAGTCGCGCTTTCACAGATTACGAAGAGCTTCTCAAAGTGCCTGATATCGAGATCATAAGTGTCTGTGCCCCGAACTACCTCCACGAGCAAATCGCAGTCGCAGCCGCTGAACGCAGCAAGCACATAATCGTAGAGAAGCCTCTCGCAAGAACAATAGAGCAAGCAGAATCAATGGTCAGCGTTGCAAGGAAAGCGAACGTGAAACTGATGTACGCCGAGAATTTTCAATATGCTCCCTCATTTGTAAAGGCCGAAGAGATAGTCAGTCAAGGCGGGATCGGGGAAATCTTCATGGCTTCCGCAAGAGAAGCACACAGCGGTCCCCATTCACGTTGGTTTTATGAGTTAAGCCTTGCCGGAGGAGGAGCACTCATCGATCTCGGAATCCATGATATCCAGCTCCTCAGAATGTTCACAAAGAGCGAGCCAAAGGAGGTCTCAGCCTTCATATCCAAGACCCGAAGTGAATTAAGAGTCGAAGATAACGGCGTCGCCGCGATCAAGTTTGGCAGCGGGGCTCTAGGAACCCTTGAGGAAAGCTGGACAACAAAGGGAGGCTACGACATCAGGGTCGAACTTTACGGAAAAGAAGGGCAACTCGTAGTAAACCCCACACATATGACACCAATACAAGTGTTCTCAGCAACAGGATTCGGATATGCTGGAGAAAAAGTTGAGTTCACCAAAGGTTGGACGTTTCCAATACCTGAAGAATTCTACACGTTCGGATACATACAAGAGATCGAACATTTCGTCAAATGCGTATTAGAAGATAAGAAACCGAATACGTCAGGGGAAGACGGCCTGATAGCGCTGAAGACCATCATGGCGATGTACGAATCAGCAAAAACCGGCAAAATAGTCCCTGTCAAGATACACTGAATTGATGAGGGAGCAAGAACCCTCACGTACATGGGTTCAAATGCTCACAGCTTTTTTTCTGAACAGAGAGTTCTCTCCAGCGTGGAACACGTCTCTGTTTTATAGACTAGTTCTTCTGGTTGCAGATGGTGCTGATTCACATGAATCAAAAACCTTTAATAAAACCTACCTATGAAGTAGGGACTAAGGAGAGGAGACGGATATTGGCAAAGAAAAAACCAACACTCTTTGCGAGAGAAGCAACGGGATTAGTTAGGGAAGTGAGACCACTAGACTCAGTCATCTTCAACATAATTGCCATAATCGGTGTAGGGCCTGTAGCTTTTCTTACCACTCTTTCGTTGTTCCCAGGAGCAGATCTGGCGCTAACCATGCTGATCTTCTTGATTCCAGCCTTCTTTACATTCATGGTTTACAGGGATATGTCTGTCGCCATGCCGAGATCAGGTGGCGACTACGTCTATGTCAGTAGAGTAGTCAACCCTGGCGTGGGCTTCGTGGGCTCTGTCCTAGCTTGGATGGGCGCTCTTCTCAGTCTCGGCTTCATACTATACAACTTCGTCCTAATATTTGATACGGTTCTAGCATTGGGTTTAGCAGCGGATCCATTCGTGTTCATAATAGTTGGCACGGTGTTCCTGTTGTTGATGACCATGCAGTCAATATTCAAGGCTTCAGGGTTTAGGATCTTTAGATTTGCTTTCATCATAGCTGCGATATTGACTGTGGTAGCCATCATATCGCTGTTGACGGTTAGCCTCCCGACGTTCATAGCAAATTGGGATGCCACATTCGGCGGTCTGGGTCTGTCCTACGCCAACGTCCCGCTTATAGCCGCAGCGAGCCCTGGTCAGGGTGGGACCATCTTTAGCACAGGTTTCACCCTTGGTGCAACGTTCATGGCTATCCTTTTCCCAATGACATACATCCTAGGTTTCGGTTCAACGAACATCGGTGGAGAACTCAAGGACTATAAGAAGAGTCTGACATACGCCCTGATAGTCACCTTGCTCGGAATGACATTGTTCTATCTCGTATTGGGTCTTGCAACTTACGGTGCGTTCGGACAAGACTTCCTTTCAGCATATGGGTGGATATACTGGTATAGACCAGAGTTTCAGCTGCCTCCGCCTGCCCTGATAGTCTTCATGCAGTTTGGGGTCGATCCGACGATGCTACTGCTATCAGCCGTGGGCATGCTAGTGTGGGCCTATATGATGGTGCCTGCAGCGCTCATCATATGGAGTAGGTACGTGTTCGCATGGTCATTCGACAGAGTAACGCCAATGAGGTTCGGTGACATCAGTGAGAGAACAAGGTCCCCTGTATGGGCTCTACTTGCTTCCGTGGTTGTCCTCTGGTTCGGATTCATGGGCTCGGTGTTTAACCTCGCACTAGTCGGCACAGTGTACTACATCTCACTTTACGTTTGGACAGCAATCGTAGGCATCTCAGCTATACTTCTAGCGAGAAGGAAGAAGGAGATATACCAGAAGTCTCCAGTTCGAGGCACCATTGCGGGGATACCGAGGGTAACCCTGTACGGCGTGATAGCAACCTTGTATTTCATCATTAGCATTCCTCTGCTCTTCCTGTACCCAACAGTCTTGATACCCCAAGCACCGGTAGGCGCAATAATAACACTCGTAGCTATCGTGGTAGCCGCTATTATCTACTTCAACGCAAAGCGAAAGAACAAAGCACAAGGCATCGACGTTGAAAGGATCTTCAAGGAGATTCCACCCGAATAGAAACCTGAAAGGTGAAGCCAAGTACTTGGCAGACGACCAGTGGTGGTCCAATCCCCTTCGCATCATAACGATAGAACTACCCCCCTCAGACATCAAGGACCTAGACATAGAAGAAACCGTGACAAAGGTAGCGGATCTTGGTGCGAACGTAGCGGTAGCCTTCGCCCTCAGCTATGTTGGGGCAAGAGCCTACTACCAAAGCACCATAGCACCACATCATCCGGATCTGGGCAGGAGAGACATCCTTAGGGAAACCATCGAACACTGTAGGAAACAAGGACTCAAGGTTTTGGCCTACGTGAACTGCATCTGGGGGGACAGCGCCGTAGCCAAAGAGCACCCAGAGTGGGCTCAAAGGAAATCCGACGGACAACTCCAGCAAGAATTCGGCGGCGCATCAACTGCTATGTGCCCCAATGGACCATACAAGGAATATCTTCAAAAAGTAGTATTAGAGATAGTCTCGAATTACGACGTTGACGGCGTATTCATGGACGAGCCTGGATTCCAGAGCTGGTGCGCCTGCGAAAACTGCGCAGCAAAGCTGAAGAAAGACTTAGGGTTGGAACTGCCCACTAAGCAGAACTGGTCTGACCCGAACTGGCTCAAATTCATCGAGTGGAGATACAAGAGTGTAACGGAGTTTGCAAGTAGTGTTTACCGGACCATAAAGGGCATCGACTCAAAGAAGATGTGCTTCCTCCAATTTCACTTCCCAATCTCCTCTTTTTTGTCAAGGAGAATGCCTGTCTTCATGTATGACATACTGAAGATAGGTTGGCGCCATGGATCCGAGTACGCTGGTTGGTATATCCCAATGATTTACGGGGAGAACCTCAGAGAACTTATGAGACATGAGGATGTGCTCTCCGTCGAAGACTATAGGTCTCTCTCTCAACTCCCAGTGTGGTGGCTCGGAGCATCCGTACGCTATGCAAAATCGATCGATGAAAACAAACCCGTCTTTGTGTTGATCGAATCACCCTACATACCTTGGAATCTTGTCTCCTTGCCAGAAGCTGAACTGAAAGTTTCCATCGCAAGTGTGGTTGCAAATGGAGCTCAACCATGGTTCGCCATGTACGGTCCGGGCGTCGCCAACTTAACAAACTGGAAGGCAATAGGAGAATCCTTCAACAAGCTTAGGGAACTTGAAGAGTACCTAGAGAAAAGGGAGACAATCAAGTTTGCCGCGCTCCTGTTCTCCGAGAGGACAGTCCATCTTTATGGAAGAAATCAAGTTGAATCTAGGTGCCTTGATCACTTCCATGGTTTCTACAAGGCTCTCTCACAGAGCCACGTTCCATTCGATGTGATACATGATGACAATCTTGCGTCTCCCAAAACTCTTGAGGGCTACAAAGTCCTAGTCTTGCCGAACGCCGCGTGTCTCTCACAGGCGGACACGTTAAATATACAGAGATTCGTCAAGAATGGCGGAGGAGTCGTAGCAACTTTTCGCTCTTCTTTGTTTGACGATAAGGGAAACCAACTTAGCAACCTATCCCTCAATGAGGTTCTAGGTGTCGACTACCTCGGCTCAATAACTTCCTCTCTCTTCGGCTACGCAAGAATCAGGGGACAACATGAAATAACCGAACAAGTTGGGGTCGAGAACATAATCCCGTGTGTCGATGAGCAATTGAACGTCAAAACAAAGGGGAAAGCTAGGTCCCTCTGTAGTATACTTTCCGCTTCAACAAGTGCTTTCACAACCCTGGGTGCTGAGACAAGTCTACCCACGATCGTGGTCTCAGATTATGGGAAAGGGCGCACCGTGTACTTCCCAGGAAAGCCCGAATCAATATTCCTATCTTACGGTTGGGATATATACAGAGCACTGCTTGAAAGATCGGTTAAGTGGACCTGCAAAACTGAGCTCCCGTTAACCTTCGAAAACCTGCCCAACACCGTCGAAGTCCAAGCATACTATCAGCCCGCAAATAGCCGGTTCGTAGTGCATCTTGTTAACTACACGAGTGAAATGCCAAGACCGATCAACGAGACGCTCCCAGTCTGTAACGTAAATTGCTCCATGAGAATACCTACCGATTCAAGAATCAGGAGCGTGAAACTACTAGTCTCCGGAAAAGAGCCCCCGTGGAACACCAAGAACGGGTACGTGACGTTCACAGTGCCAAAGATAGATGAGCACGAAATAATCTGCATATCATGGGAGCAAGGCTAAGTTGGGCCACAAACTCGTTAAGGTAATGAATTGCTGTCTTGGAATCAGCAATTTGCTTCGAGGGGGTTTTTGAAAAGGATTGAGTTCACAAATCAAGGAAAAAGTCCTCAAGATCATCCAAGGCAAGGAAAGCGATCTAGCAGACCTCATTCAATCCCTCGTTAAACATCAAAGCGTAACGGGAGAAGAGGGTGAATGCCAGAGGTTTGTGGCTGAAAAGATGAAAGACATTGGTCTAAAGACAGATGTCTGGGAACCTGATATGGAGCAACTTCGCAAGCACAAGGCATACGTCCCAGTTGAAACAATGGGCTACACGAAAGGCTATGAAAACAGACCCAATGTCGTTGGAACTCTAAAAGGAAGCGGAAGGCAACAAGGAAAATCAATCATACTCAACGGGCACGTCGATGTGGTTCCAATTGGAAACAAGGATGAATGGACTCACGACCCGTGGGGTGGAGAATTCGTAGATGGGAAGATCTATGGCAGAGGATCCTGCGACATGAAAGCTGGTTTAGGAGCCCTAATAGCAGCCGTCGAAGCGATAGCGAGTTTAGACGTTAAGCTGAAGGGAGACGTGATCATAGAAAGTGTGGTCGACGAGGAAGCGGGCGGAAACGGGACGCTGGGTTGCGTTTTGAAGGGCTACAAGGCTGACGCAGCAATATTCGCTGAGCCCTCTGGCTTGAGTATTCTTTGCCCTGGTAGCAGAGGCGCCCAGTTCTTCAGGGTGACTGTTCCTGGCAAGTCAATCGGAATCGAGTACATGTACTACGCTGTGAACGCGATTGAGAAAGCGATCAAGATCTATGAAGCTGTGAGTGACTTTTCCCTCATGAGGCAGACCGAAGCTAAACACCCACTTTGGGATCTATATCCACCAGATGTTCCAAAAGTCCCAACGGCCATATGTAAGATTAGTGGCGGCGAATGGCCTTCATCAACACCAACCAAAGTCACATTGGAAGGGAGTCTCGAATGCCTTCCAAAAGAGGACATAAATGAAATAAAACGGCGATTCAAGAACTACATAATGAAAGTGGCACAGCTCGACCCATGGTTGTCGAAAAACAAGCCCGTAGTGGAATGGTTTGGACTCTGGATGGAGCCGTCCGAGATCAAACCCGATCATCCTATAGTCAAGCAGGTTGTCAATGAAACAAAGGTTGTAACTGGAGCCGAGCCGCTGGTAGTTGGGGGAGGCGGAAGCGACCAAAGACTGCTAACAATCTACGGTGACACGCCAAGCATCCTCTTCGGACCAGGAGGAGAAGAGTCGCATGGCGTTGATGAAAACATTGAACTCAAAGAAGTACTGAACTATACGAAAATAGTTGCACTGACAATCCTCGACTGGTGCGGAAAATCTCAATAACGCCGCATGTACGGTCTCAAAGTGATTTGCCAAGATCCTACAGTCTGTTGATCACACTGTAGAAAAACTTGTGTTTCTTCACATAGGCGGGAAGCTCAGAGATCACTTTCCTTACTATAACAGGAGAGATTCCCACGTCTTCAGCCTGATAGGGCAACTCTATCTCGTCCATGATTCTACAGATCTTCTTGACTTCATTGCCTTGAAGCTTGCTCATCTCATAGATTCCAAGCGCGACGAGTCCACCGTGAGGATGCGGCTTGTCAAGGTAGTTTTCTAGAAGATATACGAATAGATGCTCGCTTCCCTCTTCGGGTCTCGCATTACCCCATCTATCGCACAGGTCCACCTCGCTCCTCAGACATTCGACAAGCGTCTCTAAACCTTCTCGAGTATCAACTCTGCAAACGTTGGAAATAATCTCACGAGCTTCACACGCAACCTCTTCATCAAACTTCTCACCAGTCGTATCAGCGGACAGTCTCCAGTCTGACAAGGCAGTGTGGATTGAAAGAACATCTCCCCAACCACAGACATTCAGATCATAAGGGGCTTCGAGAAGCAAGTCATAATCTATAATCAACTCATCAGGCTTCTTGCTCGGAATATACTTCACAGTTCCTTCCTCGCGAACCGCAGTGGAGGAAGTGAATATACAATCAGTCGAGATTATTGTAGGGAAAGCAATGACCCTCGCCTTATTCCTCGCACCGATGAACTTTGCAACATCAACGGCCACGCCGCCACCGATGCCGACAACGGGGTCAAAACCAGAATACTTCTTGGCTAGTCCCTCAATATATCCTCTTTCTGTTCGAGTGACAAATAACTCATCTTTCACTTCATCGAAGCGGAACCTAGCCCTACGGTAGGCTTTTCCAGCGACACCTTTGCCAGTGAGATTGGTCACGATTAGAACACCATTATGGCTCAAGAGAGGACGCTCACCTCTTTTCCACCAATCAACAGCAAGAATGACTTTCTTAAACTTTCTCTTTTCCACTCCAGAACATGAGGGTTGGAAGATAAACTAGCTTTGTTCTAAGCGAGTCTATGATTCCCAGCGCTTCAGGACATGCAATGCCTTGTATGTTATCCACTTGCTGTCCTTACCCTGCTTTTCGATCTTTGTGTGCATGTTCGATACGGCGTGCTCAAGGATCCAGCGGCCGTTGGGTCTTCTCTTCGATTTGAGAAGATCCACTGCTTCTTGCATGCGATGATCCTTGACGCCTAGTTCTAGGAGAATATCAAGTATGTCAAGGAAATTGGAGAAAACGAAGATCGGAAATTTCAACCGAGTTATGTCTCGATGAAGAAGTTGTGAAGGATCATGACTTGACTTGTAGACGTGATGCATAAGGAAGAATTCAGTTCCTCGTCGCACATAGTCTTCTATGTCATCACTCCACTTCTGTCTAGGAATTGCAGTTACCGCCTTCAACCCCCTTGCACAACCCGCGTAGCATGAGTGACTGTCGCTGCACCTGTCGCTTCTACCATGATAAGGCCAATCCTTTGGCGTTCCAAAGTCACCATCGTCGAAGCGCTGGTACTTGGTGAGCAAGGCCAATGCCTTCTTCACACGAGGATCCCTATTATAATCTAACTTAATGAGTGACCATAGCATGTTCGCTTGAAAACATGGCGTGAGATAATTCGAACCATGCATGCTGAAAAGTCCATCTTGCGTGTAACAATGAGCCAGAACATATTCACAGGTGCGTCTAATCCGCTCGTCTCTACCGTCGGCACAGAACTCCGCGAACAAGATCAATTGCCAAATAGTCGCCTTGTACTTCGGTGAGTAGCCAAAATCAGAGAAAGCTTGCCCGAACTTCCTCACAAACGCAGGGTTCTCATAGTGTCCGTCGCTTCTCAGCTTTGATAAGATCTTGGGGATGACACCGAACTCCATGATGCGCTTCTTTGTCTCTCTAACTTCTTCCCCTTCGCTTCTTTCCAACAAGTTTTTCAGCGTAAGATACTTCACCGACGGATTGTCATCTTCGCAAAGCCAATCCAAGACACCTTTTCCTAAGTCGGGTAAAGACAATGCTCTCAACCCCTTGAGTGTGGCATTACTTCTTAAACCAAAACCGTCAAAGCAAAAGAAATAGTCAATAACAGGAATAAATCAGTTATGTCAAGAAACCAAGAAAGGCTTCTACAACTCTTCACATCTTCCTCTGGCCAACTTTTCCTCTAGGTTTGAGCAACGATAACCGCATGGCGTTGAGTATTACTGCCAACGATAATCCCATGTCTCCAACCGCCACAGCTAGCCAAAGTGTTACAAGTCCTGGGAACACAAGGACCGCCAATGCGCCCTTAACCAAGATCGACGCCACTATGTTCTTCTTAACTAGTCCCCGCGCCTTCTTACTCAGCCTTATCAGGTATGGTATCTTGGAGAGATCGTCCTTCATCAGTGCAATGTTAGCTGTCTCCAAAGCTGCATCACTGCCAATTGCGCCCATCGCTATACCAACATTTGCCCTTACCAAGGCTGGGGCATCGTTAACGCCATCGCCGACCACTGCAATACCACCGTTTTGCTTTGAATGGCTCTCAATCACGTTTACCTTGCCTTCGGGCAACAGCCCATCATGATACTCGTCAATGCCTAACTTCCTCGCTATCGCCTTTGCCGCCCTCTCATTGTCACCAGTTATCATCTCCGTTCTGATTCCACGTTTCTTCAGTTCAGAGACCACTTCCACCGCCGAATCTCTGATCTTGTCCATGACAGCAACCAGACCGATAGTCCGTCCGCCGTCTCCCACGAGCACGACTGTTTTCCCTTCATTTTGGAGCTTCTCGACCTGCTTCTTTGGGAAACAGATTGACAACTCCTGAAACATCCTCTCGTTGCCCACATGGTATACCCCACCGTCAAACTGGCCAGCTACGCCCTTGCCTGGAAAGGCCCTGAAGTTGCTTACGGACTCCAAACGCACACCTTCATTTTCAGCCTTCCTAACTATCGCTTTGGCAATGGGATGCTCAGACAGCGCCTCAAGTGAAGCAGCTCTTGCCAAGACCTCGCTGGCAGAGATGGCAGGTGAGTGATGACCGAGCGGTATGACATCCGTCACCTCCAACTTGCCCTCAGTTAGAGTCCCAGTCTTGTCAAAGGCAAAGATGCCTACCTTGCTAATCTCCTCAAGGTAGTTGCTGCCCTTGATTAGGACTCCGTTCCTTGCAGCGCTCGTCATACCAGAAATCATTGTTACGGGGGTCGAGATCGCTAGCGCGCAGGGACAGGACACCACGAGAAGAATCAATGCCTTGTAAAACCATTCATCAAAAGAAAGACCAAACATAAAGGAGGGCACCAAGGCGACAGTAGCCGCCAAGAGAATGACAGCAGGAGTGTAGTATTTGGAGAACTTGTCGATGAACTTCTCAGTCGGAGATTTATTCTTCTGCGCATCTTCGACCAGCTTCACAATCTTGGAGAGCATTGTCTCAGTTGAGCGCTTCGTTACCTTAACCTCGATAAACCCTTCGCAGTTTACGGTCCCGGCGTAGACCTCGTCACCAACCTGCTTTGTCACAGGCACAGATTCACCCGTAATAGCAGCCTGATTAACACCCGAAACCCCAGTGACCACGACGCCGTCCAAGGGTATCTTATCACCGGGCCTAAGAACAATCACCTCACTGACATCAACACTATGCGAATGAACCCTCACTTCCTTTCCCTTCCTCTTTACCATAGCAACCTCAGGCGCTAACTTAATGAGACCTCCAAGCGAGTTCTTGACTTTGTCAACAGAATGATCCTCAAGAAACTCAGCAGAATAGAAAAGGAAAACAACTGCGGCCCCTTCCTCTCCGTGACCGATGGCGAAACTGCCTATTACTGCCACCGTGATGAGGAAATCTATGTTCAGATTCCTCTGGAAAATCAGAGCAGAGATTCCCTCCTTGACTATCTTGACCCCTGGGACTGCCGCGGCACCCAAGAGAAGAAGCTCTGAAAGCATCCCTGATCCTGACACAGACTGAAGGAAGAAGCCCAAAGAAAACATGACAGCCGACGCCACAATGACAGCTAGTCGTTTATCCTTCCACGCGGAAGTAGCTGCCACAACCTTCGAGAAATCCACGTGACAAACTGTGCAAACCTCGTCGGTCTTCTCCTCGCATTTACCCTCATTTTTCTCGTGATGCACTCTGCGCATAACCAAGATCGCCTATCATGTTCCCGAACACTTCTTCCGCAGTAACTCTCCGTGGAACACTATTATTAGGGTTGTGCTAAATAACACGTGGAGATTAATAAAGTTTAATAAGAACCTGATAGTAAGTTATTAATGGGAGATGGAAAGTGCCATGCCTGTTGTCAGTATATCCCTGACTGGGGAACTGCTTAGGCAGTTGGATGATTTCATGCGGGAGAAAGGTTACTCAAGTCGCTCAGAAACGATCAGGGACGCTGTAAGAGGCATCCTTTCGGAATACGAACTAAGCCACTTTCAGAAAGGAAAAGTAACCGCTACTATTACAGTCATATCGGAGCATGAGCGGCACGACGTCGATGAACGTTTAACCCACCTTAGACACGAGCATGACGAAATAGTCTCTGGCAACATGCACATCCACTTAGGGAAAACATATTGTCTCGAGATCTTTATCACGGAAGGCGAAGTCCAGAAAATAATGGACTTCATAGGGCGAATTAGGGCAATGAGGGGAATTCAACAGGTAAAATACACGATTGTTCCACTAGTCAGCAACAGAGAACTGCAACAAACAGAGAACCTTGGTCATCCATGA
>JAUQYT010000353.1 GCA_030587605.1 Candidatus Njordarchaeum guaymasense | reverse complement strand
CGGCTTGAACGTAACATGCTGCGTTCTTGTCTTGGATCATTGATGTCAGCATCTTACTCCTGTCTGCACCAAAACACTTCTCATCCAGTTGGAAAAGTTTCTGCAAGTTGGCTTCGTCTGCAGTCAGAAGGCTGCCTTTGTGGCTTGCTGTCCTACAGTTGTTCTGTGACCTGTTCTCACCGGATGTTGCTGAGAAAACGCCGACGGCCGCTTCTTTAGTGAATCCGAGTTTCTTGTAGAGGGACACGGCGTGCGAGTAGCTGTAGAGTCTAACCGTTCTTATTCCCTCTGTTCTGAGGTGCTTCACAGCATGCTTCACGAGGACAGTGGCTACTCCTCTTTGCCTGAACTCTTTCAAAACGACGACGTTGCCGATCCAACCGAGCTTACCCCCATAGTTGTAGGCTGAAATCATGCCGATTCTGCGCTTTCCTTCATTCTCTTCAGCAATGAAGTGGCTGCCGAAGCCCGCCTTCAACATTGATGTAAAGTCGTTCTTCGAGTAGCCCCAGCCTTCAGTCTCCGTTATGCGGAATGCGAAATCCGCGTCGTCTAGACTGGATTTGCGGATAGAGAACCATGCCATTACAGCGGCTTCTCCTCTCAACCCTTACTGATACAACTAACTGCAATGAGAGAACCTTTTACTTGGAACCAGCCACGATGACAACGATAGTGTAGTCTAGGGGATCTTCTTTTTGTAAGTCTTCTTCTGTTCTTCAAACCATTTTATTTGTTCTGGTTCATCGCATTCGTGGAATCCCTGGGTAATGTATTTCTTGTCTCCTCTCGCGTGCTTTATGCTGCAAGGGCCGAGTTCCTCGTCTTCGGCGCCATACCATCTTGGACAATCCTTGCAGTGCAGAACTTCCTTTTCCGGCCTCGGTGTTCCTCTCATGCCTCGCTACCACTTTTGCTGATCTACTTTAGTGACTATTAGAACTCCCTGCTAATATCGTTAACGAGATTCTCAAGCAGTTGATCGAACGGCTCACGTAAATGATGAGGTTTGAGAATCTTTATATGATGTGATGCAGAGATCACTAGTCGCTCATATGAGCTAAAAAGTCCAGGCAGTAAGAATCCACTAGGTTCAATTAAAGCCTTGTGAGGCGTTGATCCATTTTGAGTGCAGTGAAAGGAGCACTGGAAATAGTCACGCATAGTGAGAGATGCACGGGTTGCTTGAGGTGCCAGCTTGAGTGCTCATTTACACGAATAGGAGTGTTTAATCCTTCCAAGGCCGCAATCCAAGTTCACGTTAATGATTTCTCTGAAGGGGAGGAAGGGATCACAATCAGTTTCTCAGATGGTTGCGACAAGTGCGGAGTATGCGTAGACGCGTGCCCATACGGAGCACTAGAATCCAGAAGAACCGCCAATCGTGGGAGGTAGGAGACAGAAATGGCAACGCATGGTTACGCTGGGCGAATACTGAAGGTAGATCTGACATCCGGTAAGATTGGTGAGGAGCCTCTGGAAGATTCCTTGATTCATGACTTTGCTGGTGGCTTTGGAGTCAATGTGAAGCTGGCTTCTGATTTGATACCGCCTAAAGTTGATCCCTTTTCGCCACAGAACTCGGTCATTCTTGGTGTTGGTCCGCTTGTCGGGACTAGCGCTCCCGGGTCATCGAGAACTGTGGTAACGACCAAGTTTCCATTATCCGGAGCAATCAGCGTGGCGTGTGGTAGCATGCGTTTCGGTTTGATGCTTAAGAATGCAGGTTTCGACCACGTCGTTATCACGGGACGGTCTGAGAGCCCATGCCACTTGAAAATATATGATGGCGATGTCGATATCGTTAACGCAGGTGGGTTGTGGGGTCTAGACACTAATGAAACCTACAATAGGCTCGCTGAGTTCTACAGAGGCTCAAGCGTGATCTCAATCGGACCGTCGGGAGAGAAACTAGTTAGGTTCTCTCTTGCCCTCGTCGACAAGTCTTCAACCATCGGAAGAGGTGGCTTGGGCGCTGTTATGGGCGCCAAGAACTTGAAAGCTATCGTCGCGAAGGGAACTCGGGGAGTTGAGGTGGCGATACCAAAGGAATTCCGGGAATTGTGCAAGAGTTTGATGAAAGAGATCTTTGACTACCCGAAGCGCAGCGCGGTTGTAGACTTAGGCATGCTAAGTGGGGCGCCAGTCTCAATGGCGGTTGGAGCGACTGGTGGAAGAGAGAAGGCTGCAGAGTGCACCGAGAAGCTTTACCTTGAGAGTTTGAAGAAGGCACGCAGAGCCTGTCCGTCATGCCCCTTGGGAGACAAAGACATCCTCGAGGTGAAGAAAGATGGGGAGTTCGGGGGTCTGACGACTCACATGACGTCTGTCATGAACGCTTTCTGGCTTCTATTGGTTGATGGAATCACGAATCATAGGCAAGCTGTGAAGTGTTTGGATGCCTTGAACAGAAGCGGGCTTGATCTTTACGCTGCGATGTCACTCTTGGGCGCCGTCTCCGATATGTATCGGGATGGGCTCATAACGACGGAAGTGACTGATGGTGTTGAGCCTAAGAAGGACTTTGAAACAATGATGTGGCTGATCGGGTTTATTTCAAAGCGAAAGGGGTGGCTCGGAAGCATCTTAGCTGGTGGATGGAGAACCATAGTTGGGTCGATCAGAGGCTCAGAAAAGTACACTACAAACATAAAGGGATTTGACGTAGTTTGGGATCCTAGGATGCTGAGACTTGGTACTATGGAGTTCGAGCAGGTCGTGAATCCGCGGGGAGCGCATGTTGCTTCTGGTGGTTCACCTACGTACCTCGCGCCTGGACGACCTCTGGATCATTTCCTTAGGCACTTTGAGCGAATGGGCCTACCGAAAGACGCTGTTCAGAGAATCTACAAGCCTCCTAGCCCCGAGATGGGGATAAATGTCGGAAGACTCACAAGGTATGCCGAGGACTGGTATACTCTCCTGTCTTCGTTGGGAATCTGTGCTAGGGCTCACATAAACAGGTTCTATAGCGCTGACCTATGCGCCAGACTTTACTCGGCTGCCACGGGAATCGAGAGGACTTCTGAGCAACTGTTGCAGGCTGCTGAGCGCAGCTGGAACCTTCTACGTATCATAAACTTCAGAGAAGGATTTGACAGTGGTTCTGATAAGTTCCCTGAACAATGGTTCACACCCCTACGTGCAGGGAACTTTGAGCTCAAGTTGCTCGACTTCTACGCTGGAAAGGAAATAACAAAGGATGTCGCCTCTCGACTTATTGAAGAATACTACGATGAACGGGGATGGAACAAGGAGACAGGGATCCCAAGCGGCGCTAAACTCAGAGCATTAGGAATCGATCTTGGCACCTAGCCAAATTCGATCGTAGGTCTCCATTCTTGGTTCATCAGTGTTTCCGTTCTGTGACTCTGAATGCTCTCCTTACTCCGACCTTGAACAGGATGTATCCGAACAAGGTCAGTATCGCCGCCATGTACATCGTCGCCAAATAGCCGAAGAACTGTGAAACAACGCCTCCCAGCAGGCTTCCCAGGACAGTAGCGAGATTTGCCACCGAGTTCAGTATGCCGGTTGAGGTGGCTTTCTCTATGTTGTGTTCCATCAAGAAGACGAGTGACCCGACGTAAAGGCATGACCATGCAGATCCCAGCAGCAACTGTGTCGGTAGTAACCAATAGAAGCTTTGGCTCAGTGAGATCGCCACGAATGTGGTTGCAGATAGAAGCAGGCCTGCACCGAGCAATCGTCTATCGCTGAACCTCCCGAGAAGCTGCATAATGAAGAACTGGGTGGAGGCGTTCAGGAAGTAGATGACTCCAATCCAGAACTCGTTTCCTCCAACGCTCAGTATGAAAAGCGGGTAGATAACCCATATGGCGTTTGCCCCGAAGTGCCTGAAGAAGAAAGCTGAATACACGTACCAGTTCTTTTTCATTATAGCCGTTGGGAAGAATGGAACTTTCAGGTGCATGCTATTCTTGGAGGACATTGGCAGGGAGATGAGGAAGGCGATTAGGAAGGAGAAGGAGCTGATAATGAACACGCCTAAGTACAACGAGACGAATCCAGCGACTAACGTAGCCGTCAAGGCGACTAGTCCAGCAACCAAGTTGCCTAGACCCGAGCCAAGAGACCCGTATGCAGAGAATTTCCCGAGGCTACCTCTTGTGTCATAGACATAAGCTGCCAGGGCAGCAGGACTTATCCCGGCTGTGAATCCTGCGAGAAATCGCGAGAGTGCCAGCAACCATGGATGTGCCAAGATTGGAGCAAAGAAAGTTGGGTCCGACAGAACTTGGATGAGAAATGCTATGATCGATGTGCCGAGACCTATTTTGATGTAGAGTATTCGACCGTGTACATCTGATTCCCTTCCAAAGATGTACGATGAAACGAAAAGAGCTAGAGCGTTGACAGCCCCGATGATCCCGATCAGTGTATCGTCAGCACCCAGCTGCTCTGCGAGAATTGGGACAAAAATGGCAGCACATGACGTGGCGAACGATGATAACAGCGTAATCGCAAGTGGTGTTGCTGTGAGCCGCGTGGTTGGGTGTCTTGGCATAGCACTTCGAAGTCTCCTGCTTGCGGTGGTGCTATAGAATGGATGTGTTGCACTAGCTATTTTCGTGTCATCTCACGCACTCGCATGTGTCCTTCAAAACCTCAAAGAGGTTCAGCCAATTAGGCTTAACAGAAGTCTGATATTTGACATATGCAACATGTTTCGGGCATTTAAGACTTTGCTGACTTAGAAACACACGGATGAACCGCTTCAAGAATAAGATAAGGAAAGTCTTGACAAGTGTTCCAGCGCATATGATACGATCCTCTCGGAAGACCAACGTAGTCTGTTCCTATTTCATAGCGAGCTTCTAGCTTCGGGACAGTCGCGAAGTTTCCGTCCTAACTATCGAGAAGAGTGCATAGCCTATCATGAGAAAAGCTAGAAATCCAAAGAGAATGCGGTACATCAACACGCCAGCGGCCGCGCCACTTGTTATAGCCTCTTGACCAAACAGTAAAAACGTTTCCAATGACAAACGTTATAAGGCCACCGCCAAACGCCATTGAAAAAGCGCGCCAGGTTTCCTCACTGACCATTACCCACCCCTCCTTAGAACTTGTTCAGTATCTCGGCAATCGGATCAACAACAGTATCTGGTAGGACGTTTATCTATATATGAACTGGTAAAGTTTCTAGAGCATGAGAAAGCGGAGCGGAAAATGATGGAAATCTACGTTGGAACCTCTGGTTGGATGTATTCCTGGAATTTGAAGGGAAATCTCGATTGGTACTTGGATAACTCCGGCTTGAACTCTGTGGAGCTGAATGCGAGTTTCTACAGGTTCCCTTTTCCGAACCAAGTGAAGGCTTGGTCGTCCAAGGGTGAGAAACTGAGGTGGACAATAAAGGTAAACCGCCTAATCACCCACCAATACAAGTTTAGTGAGAGAGGTTTCTCCTCTTGGGAGAAATTCGCTGACCTCTTTAAGCCATTGGAAGCGAACATTGACTTCTACTTGTTTCAACTTCCGCCACAAGCGAAGCCGTCAATTGCCGCCAAGCTCGAGGAATTCATCAAAAAGACAAAACTGGCTGAAAGATTTGCCCTCGAAGTTAGAAACATGGAGTGGTTCGACCAGAAGTGGATCACTTGGGCAAAGCGGCTCGGGGTGACTTGGGTAAGTATTGACAGTCCGGATTTTCCGTTGGACGTGTTCAACACAAGTGGAATAGTGTACGAGAGAATTCACGGGAGAAGCTCCTGGTACTCCCACAACTACTCAGACAAGGAGTTGAATGAGATAAAACACAAGATCATGGCAACGAGCCCGAAGAAAATCTACGTCTACTTCAACAATAATGCGAATATGAGAGATAATGCAGTCAGAATGCTAAGTATACTCCGTAGATGAATTTCTCTTGAGAAGCTCCACTCTTGCAATTTCCCTAGATCTGCTGGTTTCAGAGACCAATCGTGATTTCAAGCATCCCAGTTTAGTTCTGATACTGTCCCAGCGGATGAGACCTAACGATTCACTTAGAAATCTCGCCTTTAAGATCTTGTGTTCGTTTCTGAGTTGAACCTTTTCAAGTAGAGTTGCCACTTCCTTTTTTCTGTTCAAGCTCGCTACCCATAGGGTTCTTCTGTAACTTGTTTTCGAATTGCCAACAAAAGAGGCTTCGCCTTTTCTCTTGTACGCGTACTTGTTAGGATGATATCCGAGCTTGATCAGTTTCTTGCATATTCCGTCTATGAGCCCGATTCTTTCGTTTGCTATCACGACTGACCTGCCTATGTGTTTATGGTTTTTCACGATGAGAACTGACCCTTCCGCATCGATCAGACCTGCTAGCCTTGAGTAGAACTCGCTGTTTGACAGGGATTCTAAGCTATAGCCTCTCTTACTCTCGACCATGAATTCAAAAGACCTGTCCAAGTAGACGTACGTTCTCCAGTAGTATCCATTCTTAGCATCAAAAGCGGGATACTTTGCAACATGCCCATATTTTTGAAGACAAATCTTGAATAGCTTCAACATTGCCGGATTCGCGGTTGAAAGCGAGACTGCAACTGTCCATTTTGATCTTTCCTCGACAGACAAATCTTCAGACAATCCCAAGAGGTACTGCTTCTGAAGTCTGTCACCTGTGAAGGAAGATCTCACATATGCTCGGTTTCGTGCTATTTCCGACGCTACGACTTTCTGGTCTCTCAGTTGTATCCCGTTCTTCCTGAGGAGACGAAAAGCACTCACTCTATGAATCCCTAGAATCTCCGATATTTGCGAAGTTGAAAAATTCTTCCTCCAATACATGTCATGAAGTTCTTCCTTGGTGACACCGATTCTGCTATGTCGTCCAGCCCTTCGCCTTCTTATTCCAAGTTTTTCCATCCAATAGATTACCGTACTTCGACTACTTCCAAAGAGTTCTGCAATCCTGCCAATTGAGAGGTTTTGTTTCAAGTACAGATCCTCTAGGAGAGCTCCACCAGCACGCATATAGATCGCAATAGTGCTGCCATCAATAAATACTATCCATTTATCGATTTCAGAAGACAAACATCATTAATTCGAATTACGAACGCCCAATTTTGGCTACTTAGTGGCGCTCAGAAGACGCTGAGATGCCATGACGTGATGCTTGCATTGGAAGACCGGGGAACGAGAATCATTGAAAAAGTCTTCAGCTAATCGGGGCTATACTGTTGGTCCCGAACAGAATCGGCACGAAGTATATGCTCCTTGCACCAGACTTTCCGCACTCGTTTCAGGAGGCTCACACTGCACACGAGGACCGCACCGTTACAGGAAGAACGCGGTGGAGAAAGCACTCTATAGGAACGCTGAACGCCTGACTAGTAAGGTGTGAAACCGTTGCTTAGAGTAGATGGCTGACGCCAACTTCGGTGACCATAGACAACCAACATTTCACATCGAACATCTCAAAGCGCGCTCGAACATGTTGCGTGATGTACGACGGATGCTGTAACTTCCAACTTAGCCTTCGAACAAGGATGGTTAACTCAGACTAAGCTGGATCATGATGCTTGTGTTTGGGGTGAAGCAAAGTGTTTTATGTCAATCACCCAAATAGGATAGAGGAAAGAAACGAAGATAGTGTTCAATCGATCAGTAACTCACAATGAGAGGCGTTGAGGCATGAAGATGATTGATGTTCACACTCATGTCGGTGACCTGATTTCCGGAAGACCTCTCTTCCCATATGAGCCCTACGAACCTTATTCCGAGATCCCCGACTGGGCTTACTTCTATGAGCGGTCCGAGTTTGATATTGCCAAGATGCAGGAAACAATATCTCCAGAGATGCTAAAGTATATTGATGGAATGATGGCGCTAGGCGAGCGCGGTATGAGGATCCTTGAAGCAGTTTTCAACCAAGACAAGAGCAATGCAGCCACATTGGAGAACTTGCTTGGTACGATGAAGAAGAATCGCGTTGACTACAGCGTGCTTCTGCCGATTGAGCCACTCAGGCAGACGCAGGCAAACATCGAGATCTGCAAGAAACACAAGAACATTCTTACCTTCGCTTCCGTGCACCCCAAGGACCCTGAGAAACTCGAGAAAATTGAAAGGTATATGAAGAGCGGTTGCCGCGGCTTAAAGCTCCACCCAATCGTACAAGGCGTACATCCATCTGACCCATCGGTCGAGGAACTCATGGAAGAGTACCAAAAGTACGGTCGACCCGTTTTGTTCCACACAGGGGAAAGCACCTACTACGTCTTCCAGAGCGAGGATCGCAGGCGCCTTGCACGTGTGGAGAACTTTGAGGAGATCATCTCGAAGTTTCCAAAAGTGAATTTCATCCTGGGGCACATGGGACAAGCAACTCAGAGGGATGAAGCGCTGGCCTTAGCGGAGAAATACAAGAATGCTTACGTCGACTGCAGTATTCAGCCGGTTGAGGGAATAAAGGAAGCCTTGGATAGAATTGGAGCAGATCGTATGCTCTTTGCCTCAGATTTCCCGTTCTCAC